>NZ_JBEXGU010000024.1:0-79247 GCF_040607515.1 Streptosporangium sp. NPDC005286
AGGACTACCTCGACCAGCAAGGCATCCCGCGCTTGCGTTCCTGGCGAGCCGCCAGCTGACCCGACAGCGAACAAGATCCCCGACAGAGTCAAGCTGAGAGACTGCCGCCATGGGTTTGACACCCAATCAGGCCGCATTGGCGGTAGAACGACACGACTGCCCGAAGTGTGACGCGCCCGCCAGCAGCGCCTGCCGCACGAGGGGCGGGAAGACCGCTTCGAAGTACCACACCCCGCGCTTCGTCCTCGCGCCCGCGCTGCGCGAGGAACTCGAAGTGCCGGTACCCGCCGACCGCAGCCCCGGCCGCGCGCCGACGACACAGCTCCCTCGGCTACCAGGCACCAGCGGCCTACGCCGCGTCGTGCACACACCGATGAGTCGTCCGTTGTCGACCGCAGCCCACATGGCCACGCGCGGCAACCCCTGTGGCGTAAGGTCCCGGGTGTGGACACAACAGCCCCGGTACCCCGCGTCCTCGTGATCGGCCTTGACCCGTATCGGGTTCCCGGGCCCTGGAACCCGAAGCCGGTGGCCGACGCGATCGAGGTCGGCATGGCTCGATTCGCCGAGCACGGCGTCGGCGTCGAGACCTGCCTGTTCGGCCTCGACGGCAGCGACGACGTGGAAACGATCGTCAGCCGTACCCTGCGCGCGCGGCCCTGGGAATGCGTCGTCATCGGCGGCGGTGTACGGAAACCCGAAGATCAGCTTGAGTTGTTCGAGCAGGTCGTCAACCTGGTACGACGACACGCTCCCAACGCGGCGATCGCGTTCAACAGCACCCCGACGGATACCTTCGACGCAGCCGCCCGCTGGATCGACACTCCCAGACCGACCGGTTCCGGCTGACCAGCGCGGCACCTGGCCAAAGCACACCCCGGCCGCCGGGCTTCGGGGCGAAGCACCACCGGACCGCCGGCTCTCACCGCGTCTGGATCACTTCTCGGGGTCCCTTCACAGGTCCAACTGTCACCACGGGTGCCATGGCTGGCATGCGCCGTCGCGACCGAGGGCAGTATCGAACAGATCGACAAGCGTCTCGTAAAACAATTCGCAGCGCTGCTGCAACCCGGGGCTGAAGAATCCGGGAACAGCGGTTATCGCTGAGAATGATCAAGCTTGCGGAGTGTCCGTTAGGGGTCGCTCACCGAGACGGCCCCGATGTTCCTTACGTGGAGACCCGACCTGCGGCGACGCGGTCTCATTCAGGTTGTCCGCCAAACTGTCCGGTGATGGGGGGCTAAACGGTACGTTGCTGGCCCGCTCGGTCCCCGACGCCCGCGACATCGGTGACGCCCCGGTCGCCCGGGGTGTTCGCCTGTCTTTGGGTGGGAGCATCTACGACCCGGCCGACCCGATGTCGAAGATGTTCTTCAACATGCTGGCGGTGTTCGCCGAGTTCGAGGCCGGCTTGCTCAAGATGCGGACTCGCGAGGGGATGGCCGTCGCCCGTTCCCGAGGCAGGCTCAAGGGCCGCCGGCCCAAGCCGACCGCCCGGCAGCAGGCCGAGCTGGTGCGGATACACGCCACCGGCGAGTACACCATCGCCGAGCTGATGGAGGTGTTCTCCATCGGACGTGCCACCGTCTACCGGGTCCTGGGCCGCGCTCCTGGTAGGTCTGAAGGCCAACGCGAGGGCCGGGCGGTCTCGTGAGCGCGGCAGTACGCCGATATCGCCGCCGGCATCGGGGCAGTCGCGGCGCGGAGGCTGCATGCGGACGGGCATTCCGTCGTCGTCGTGGGCCGCTCCGCCGAGAAGACCCGCGCCGTCGCCGCGGAACTCAGGGCCGACAGTTTCGTCGCCGACTTCACCCGCCTCGACGACGTCGAGCGGCTCGCCGCTGGACTCCGTGCCGCGTACCCGCGGATCGATGTGCTCGCCAACAACGCCGGCGGGGTGTTCGGCACCCGGACGAAGACCGTGGACGGCTTCGAGAAGACGTTCCAGGTCAACCATCTCGCGCCGTTCCTGCTCACGCGGCTGCTCCTAGACACGCTCATCGCCTCGCGGGCGTCGGTGCTCCAGACCTCCAGCACGGTGCGGTTCGCCAAGGAGATCCACCTGGACGACCTCGACCATGACCGCAACTACGACCCGGTCCACGCGTACGGCGCGTCGAAGCTGGAGAACATCCTGTTCACGACGGAACTCCACCGGCGCCACCACGCCGATGGCCTCTCGACGGCCTGCTTCTACCCGGGCAACGTCGTGACGAACTTCGCCTCCGACACCACTAGCCCGATCATGCGTACCGTCCGTTTCTTCGGTACCAAACCGGTGATCCGGAACATCCTGCTGTCCACGCCCGAGCAGGGTGCGGACCAGATCGTGTGGCTCGCCGAAGGCACACCGGGGAGGGACTGGCGGTCAGGGGCCTACTACTACAAGCGCAAGGATGTGGAGCCGAAGAACCCGCAGGCTGTCGACGTCGATCTCGCCCGCAGGCTATGGGAACGCTCCGAGGAGCTCCTCGCGGGGCGACTGCCCGCATCGGCGTGACGGGCACGGCGAGGGCGCCCTTCGTGGCCGTACGCGACGGCCCTGCGCGAGTGTGAATCAGAGCTTCTCCATCACGTAGTCCACGCAGTGCGTCAGCGCCTCGACGGCCGCCGTCTTCGGTGATGCCGGTGGTGATCACGATGGCCTGGGAGACGCCCGCACCCGCCGCAGACAATCTGCCACTGCTGCACTTCTTCGATCATTCCTGCATATCTCTAAACCTGGAACAACGGCACAGTGGAAGCCTGATGGTGACTGAACACCCCGACAGCAAGGGTCACCGCTACCTTCCCTTGAACAGGACAGGGAAGGCCCCGCTCACACGGGACGGCGGGCGGGGCTGGGCTATGGACGGCCCGCGGCAGGTGAGCGTCAGTCCTGCTCCGGGTCATCTCCCCGGCCATCGGCGGGCGAGCGCAGTGGCCCCAGACCAGAGTCTCCTGCTCGTCAATGTCGATCAGGTCGAATGCGGTATCGAGATCGCAGAGAACTCCAGAGCCCGGATCCACCCGGAAACGCTCCGCGACTTCATCGATCTCCTCCGTGTCGATCCAGGCCACATCGAAGCGGCTGTTCAGGAGATCCTCCTCCAGGAGATCCCACTGGCTCTCCGCGGGCATCGCTCGCGACAGGTTCAACAGACAGATCCTTTCGAGGTTCGAGCAAGTCTGTGAGTGGAGGCGGATGACCGCCTCCACTCACAGACGTTCAGCTGGGCAACCTGAGATTGTCCGGATCAGTTCACGATCTTGACCCAGAACTGATTACCGGGCACGACACGATAGTCGGCGTAGAAGCTGTCGAGAGCGGCCCCATGATCCAGGTTGTGCTGCTTGGGAACCGCTTGGATGGAGTAGTTCCCGTCCTTCTTGCCGGCGCCTTCCAGCGTCGACGCGAATGGATACTCGTCACACTGGAGCCAGCCCGCCTGCGGAACTCCGTAGGCCCATTTCTTCGCCGTCTTGTACTCATCCCAGAAGTAGTACTTGCAGTGGTTCACCCCTATGAGCTGTTTACCCGTCGGCTTCGGCCTGGTGCCGTCGGGAGCCCGGGGAAGGTCCGGCCAGTGTTTCTCGTCAGCCGTACCTTGGTCCGTGATGAACTCGATGTTCTGGAAGAAGCTCCGGTTGTAGGTCCCGCCGTCGAGGGTAGATCAACACCCGACGGATCACGGTTCGGGGCGGTTCGATGACTCTCGACCCGGTTCCTTACACTTGATCAGATGCCCAAAGACACGACGCTCGCTCTCATCGTGGTCGACCATGACCCCGCCTGGCAGGCACGAGGAACCGCCCTCGCAAACGACCTGCGCTCCGCGCTCTCGCCACTGGCCCTGCATGTCGAGCACATCGGAAGCACGGCGATCCCCGGCATGGCAGCCAAGCCGATCTTCGATCTGCAGGTCAGCGTCCGGGATCTCCAGGAAGCCGAGCACAACTTCGACCAGCCATTGGCCGACCGGGGATTTCAGCGATCCGTCTATCGGTATGACCACGTCCCGGCCGGATGCGACGATGCCCAGGAACGTTGGACGAAGAGACTGTGGTCACGGCGCGGGCACGTGGACGAGGACATCAACCTGCATGTCCGCATCCTCGGCACCCCCAACGAGCGATTCGCTTTGCTGTTTCGCGACTGGTTTCGGGCACACCCCGAGGCGGTCCCCGCCTATGCCCGCTTCAAAAGGGTCCTCGCAGACACCGTCAGCGAGATTGGTACCTACGCCGACGTCAAGGACCCCGTGGTCGATCTCGTCATCACGGTCGCCGAGCCCTGGGCCACCGCAACGAACTGGGTGCCGCACGCCGGATAGAGCTTCAGGGGCGTGATGCGGTGCGCCGACACCGATCACTGACACCGAGAAGATCGACCGCCTCGCTCACGAGGCGGCTCCCTTGCCGCGGAGCGCGGTCTCGGCGGCGGCGCGCTGGGTGCGCTCGTGGGTCAAGGCTTCGCGCACCGCCTCAGCGGCGGCGTGGGCCCGGCGGACGTCGGCCAGCGGGGCAGTCCATGGCCGACAAGCTGTTGTTCATGGTCGCGGAGATGGAACGCGAGATGATCCGCGAGCGCACCTTGGACGGCCTGGCCGCGGCCACGGCCCAGGGCCGCAAGGGCGGCCGGCCCCCGGCGGTGGACGACGACACCCTGGCCATCGCCCGCTCCCGCTGCGCCCGCGGGGAGTCCATCACCGCGATCGCCACTTGGCGTGGTGCCAGTGCTGGCGGCCCAGCTCGCCTTCGCGCAGCTGCCCGGCGAGCTCGGCCAGGTGCGCCAGCCACTGCTGCGCCGTCGCCGGGACGGCCGACGTCGCGCCCGGCTCGGCGGGCTCGCGGGGGGCGGTGACGATGCGGGTCTGCACGACGGTTTCGCGGACCACCTCGCGCACCGGCTCGGTCCGCACGGTGCCGGCGGCGATGTCGCGCTGCAACCGGGCCTCCGCGCTGCGCACCTCCCAGGCCCGGTTGCGACACGACTTCGAGCAGTAGGTGGCCAGGCGGCCGCGCCCGGCTTAGGGCACGTGCCGGCCACACCAGCCGCACGAGCGGCCCAGTAGCTGCTTGCGGACGCATACGTAGGGCCACCCGTGAGGCGGCGGATCCGGCGACTCTGCGGCCTCGGCGGGCATCGCGTTTCCCCCTTTTCGTCCCGGACGCATCGACACGAAAGTGACGATGCCTTAGCACTGCTGGTTGATCCTGCTGTTGGTGGTGTCGCTGGTTGGCCTGCTGATCCGCTGTGCTCTGTCGTTCGTGGTCTCGTTGGTGTTCGTGCTCTCTTCGTCGTGTCGTCGTCCTCTCCTTCGTGGCGCTGGTCTTCTGTGATCACGGTTCGCACCACTTCTCGTCCCTCGGCCCGAAGGCGTCGCCGGACGGGGCTCCTCGTCCTCCTGGCCCTCCTCGCCGACACCGACGGCCTGCCCTCGGATCGGTAAGTCCGACTTGTGTTCTAACTTGCTTCGTAGAAGCCGGTGGGTTCGAACGGCCCGGCCTTCCCGCCGACCTTCCTCACCCTCCCGGCTCGTCCCCGGAGGGCCCTTCGGCCGGTGCGCGGCCGACTGGACCGGCGGCAGGCAGCGGCCACGCTTCGGGCCGGGGGAGGAGACACATCACCGCAGGTCAGTGGCAACTTCGTTGGAAATTTCTTCATTGCTAACGGGACCCCGTACAGGGCGTTGATACGGGTGTTGTCGGCGGGGGAGATCGGCGTCATGGGGCGAACGCTAGGTCCCGCCCGCGGATGTGCGCCGCGGTCTTCCAGCCACCGGGACCGCCGGGCTATCGTGGACGCTGCGCGCGCAGATCTCCGCGACCTTTCAGATTTTCTGAAAGGTTCCCTGCAGAACTCCTCGATGGACGCGCGCTCTCGCCCGCCAACAGACTCCCTTCCTGAGATCCAAGCAGCGGACCCGACCGATCGGGACCGCCTCACAGGAAGCGCGATCTATGGCGAATCGATCCCGGAGAGTGGTGCCCGCAGGGCTCGCGCTCGTCCTGGCCCTCGTGATGGCGGGCTGCAACGCGAACTCGCAGTCCACCGAGCCGACGAAGGAGAAGAACACGACGGCGCTCGAGTCCGTGCCCCAGGGCGGGACCCTGCACTACCTCTCGCGGCGCGCGACCGAGTCCTTCGAGACCGCCAACGCGCAGATGGTGCCGACCAGCCGGCTGCGGTGGGTGCACCGCGGGCTGACGTCGTGGCGGACGCTCCCGGACAAGGACACGATCCTCGTGCCGGACCTCGCCACCGACACCGGTACGACGGACGACGGCGGCAAGACGTGGACCTTCACGCTGCAGAAGGGCCTGAAGTTCTCCGACGGCAGCCCGATTACCGCGCAGGACGTGAAGTACGGCATCGAGCGGTCGTTCGCGCCGATGTTCCAGGGTGGCCTTGGCTACCACAAGACGCTGCTGGTCGGCGGCACCGACTACGACGGCCCGTACGACGGCAAGGAGCTCGACTCCATCGAGGTCGTCGACGATCACAAGATCGTCTTCCACCTGACGCGTCCGTTCGGCAACTGGCCGTGGATCGTCAGCATGCCGGCCTTCGCGCCGGTGCCGGCTGCGGCCGACACCGAGCCGGAGACGTACGGCGAGCACCCGGTCGCCAGCGGCCCGTACCAGGTGACGAGCTTCCGCAAGGGCTCGCAGGCGGTGCTGGACCGCAACCCGAACTGGAAGGCCGACACTGACCAGGCACGGTTCGCCGGCCCGGACAAGATCGTCCTCGACATGGGCCTGAACAACGACACGATCGTGCAGCGCCTCATCGACGACAAGGGCGAGGACGAGACCGCGATCAGCAACGCGCTCATCTCGCCGTCGCAGTTCCAGCGGATCGAGTCCGACCCGTCGATCTCCGACCGCATGGCCAACAGCCCGTCGGGCTACTTCCGCTACCTCGCCATGAACGTCAAGCGCCCGGGCCTCTCCGACGTCCGCGTGCGGCAGGCGATCAACTACGCGATCAACAAGGCCGAGGTGCAGAGCGTGTACGGCGGCCCGAAGTTCGGCGGCCAGATCACCTCGACCATCATGACGCCCGGCATCCCCGGCTACACCGAGTACAACCTGTACGACGGCGGTGACACCGGCAACGTCGACAAGGCGAAGGAGCTGCTCGCCGACGCCGGCGTCTCCGACCTGAAGCTCACGCTGACCTACCCGACCGACGTGAGTGCGATCGAGGAGAAGGAAGCCCAGAGCATCAAGAACTCGCTGGCGCGGGTCGGCGTCAAGGTCGAGCTCAAGGGCCTCGACGGCGACACCTGGTACGAGCTCGTCTCGTCCGCCGACGGCGACTACGACATGACGACGAACGGCTGGGGAGCGGACTTCCCGAGCGGCATGAGCACCATCCAGCCGCTGTTCGCGTCGAGCGAGATCGACAACGGCGGCGGCAACGCCTCGAAGTTCTCCAACCCCGAGGTGGACGCCGCGATCGACGCCGCGAGCGCGGAGCCGGACCTCGACAAGGCCGCCAAGATGTGGGCCGCGATCGACAAGCAGATCATGGAGGACGCCCCGGTCGTGCCGATCCTCGTGCAGCGCACGCAGGCCCTGGCCGGTTCGAAGATCCTGAACTACTTCATCCCCGCCTACCCGCCGTTCGCGAATGAGCTGGTCGTCGGTGTCGATCGCTGAGATCCAGCAGGCGGAGGGCCGGGGTACGCCAGTCCTCGGCCGCTTCCTCCGGAAGCGGTCCGGCGTCGCCGGCCTGGTCATGCTGGTCGTGCCGCTCGTCGCGGGGCTCTGCGCCCCGCTGCTCGTGTGGATCGAGGGACAGGACCCGAGCACCTTGCACACCGACCTGCTCGACCCGGACGGCGGCCGTCCGCTGGGCGCCTTCGGTGGCGTCAGCGCCGACCACTGGCTCGGCGTCGTCCCGGTGACGGGCGTCGACCTGTTCGCCCAGATCGTCTACGGCATCCGCTCGTCGCTGTTCATCGCGTTCGGGGCGAGCATCCTGTCGATCGCCTTCGCCGCCGTCCTCGGTACGGCGATTGGGTACTTCGGCGGCTGGCTCAACGCCGTCGCGGGGCGGGTGATCGACTTCATGTTCGGCTTCCCGGGCCTGATGTTCGTCATCGCGATCATGGCGATCGTGCCGCCGGAGATGCCGCGGGGCCTGGTCCTCGTGCTGGTACTGGCCTTCTTCGGCTGGACCGTCCCGGCCCGGATCATCGGCGCCCAGGCCGGCGCCATCAACGCCCGCGCCTTCGTCGAGGCGGCGCGCGCGACCGGGGCTCCGCCCTGGCAGATCATCCGCCGCGAGATGCTGCCGCACCTTTTCGGCCTGGTCGTCGTCCTGTTCGCGATGTCACTGCCCGGCAACGTCAGCGTCGTCGCGGGACTGTCGTTCCTCGGCGTCGGCCTACGTGGCGACGTCCCCGACCTCGGCAAGCTGCTCTCGGACTCGCTGCCGTGGATCTACAGCGGTGCGGACGTCTGGTACATGCTCTTCCCGGGCGCCGTGGTGTTCCTGATCGTATTCGGCGCCACGCTCGCCGGTGACGCGCTCCGCGACGTCCTCGACGTGCGCACGGAGGATGCTGCATGATCGTCTACATCGCCCGCCGCATAGTCACCGCGGTGTTCATGCTCCTCGCGATCGCCTTCGTGACGATATCCCTCTTCTTCGGGGCCTCGAAGGACCCGGCCCGCGCCATGTGCGGCAAGCCGTGCCCGCCCGAGACCCGGGCCAAGGTCAGCGCCTACATGCAGACCGACCAGAGCGCGGTGTGGCAGTACACCGAGTTCGTGAAGGGCCTCTTCGTCGGCCGTACGTACGGCGAGGGCGCCCAGCAGGTGCACTGCCACGCACCCTGCTTCGGCTACTCATTCCCGAACCGCAGCGACGTCACGACGCTCATCGCCGAGCGGCTGCCCGTCACGTTGTCGCTCGCGGTCGGCGCGGCCGTCCTGTGCCTCGTCGTGGGCATCGGCCTCGGCGCGTTGTCGGCGATACGCAAGGGCGGGATCGTCGACCGGTTCTCGACCGGCTTCGCGATGTTCGGGCTGTCGGTGCCGACCTTCCTCGTCGGCCTGCTCGTCGTCCAGGTCTTCGGCTTCATGCTCAACGCGCTGCCGTACTCCGGCTTCGTGTCGTTCTCGGAGTCACCGACGGACTGGGCCTGGCACCTGATCGGCCCGTGGATGGTGCTGTCGTTCATCCTCGCCGCCGGCTACATCCGGGTCACCCGCACCCAGCTCCTCAACGAGCTCTCGGCCGACCACCTCGTCGCGATGACCGCGCGCGGCGCGTCGACCCGGCAGGTGAACCGGCACGCCGTCCGCGGCGTGATGGTGCCGGTCGTGGCGATGTTCGCGCTCGACGTCACCGCGCTCCTGGGCGGGTCGGTGATCGCGGAGAAGGTGTTCAGCCTGCACGGGCTCGGCGACCTGCTGCTGTCCGGCGTGAACGAGTCCGACCTGAGCATCGTCGTCGGGGTGACGCTCTTCTCCGCCTTCCTCATCATCGTCGGCAACCTGATCGCCGACCTGCTGATGCCGCTTCTCGATCCGAGGATCCGCCGTGCCTGACCCCGTACTCCAGGTCGAGGACCTGTGCATCTCGTTCACCAGCGGCGGCGTCACCGCCGATGTCGTCCGGGACCTCTCCGTGAGGCTGGACGGCGGCCGCACGCTCGCCGTGGTCGGCGAGTCGGGGTCGGGCAAGACGATCACCGGCCGGGCGATCATGCGGCTGCTGCCGCGCGGGGCGAGCGCCCGGGGCCGGATCGTCGTCGCCGGCCGGGAGATGCTCTCCGCCGACGAGCGCGAGCTGCGCCGGGCCCGCGGCTCCGACGTGGCCATGGTGTTCCAGGACTCGATGTCCGCGCTCAGCCCGTACCTCGACATCGGCGCGCACATCGCCCAGGCGGTCCGCCTGCACGACCCGTCGGTCACCCGCCGCGCTGCGCGGGCCCGTGCGGTCGAGATGCTCGACCGGGTCGGCATCCCCGAGCCCGCGGACGCCGTATGCCGCTTCCCGCACGAGTTCTCCGGCGGCATGCGGCAACGCGCGGTGATCGCGATGGCCCTGGTGAACCGGCCGGCGCTCCTCATCGCCGACGAGCCGACCACCGCGCTCGACGTGACGGTGCAGGCGCAGATCCTGGCCCTGCTCCGCGAGCTCCAGCAGGAGTACGGCATGGCGATGCTCCTGATCAGCCACGACTTCGGGGTGGTGGGGAGCGCGGCGGACGACGTCCTCGTGCTGTACGCCGGCCGCCAGGCCGAGTACGGCAGCCTCCGCGACATCTTCGATCAGCCCGCCCACCCGTACACCGCCGGTCTCCGCGCGGCCACGCCGCGGCTGGACGCCCGACTCGACACTGGAGGGGAGCGGACCCGGCTCCGCGCCATCCCCGGCGCGCCCACGTCGCTGCGCGACGCCGGACCAGGTTGCGCCTTCGCGCCGCGCTGCGGCCTCGCGGACCAGGTCGGCGAGCGCTGTGTCGTCGAGGCACCGCTGCCCACCGTCCGCCCGACCAGCGAGGGCGGCGGCCTGCACCTTGCGGCCTGCCACCTCGATCGTCTCCCCGCACTGCAGGAGGTCGTCCGGTGAGCGAGCCGATCCTGGAGATGACCGACGTCAGCAAGCGCTACCGCACCGCCGGTGGCTTCGGCCGCGGGCGCAAGGGCTTCCTCGCCGTCGACGGCGTCTCGCTCCACGTCGAGCGGGGCGAGGCGCTCGGCCTGGTCGGCGAGTCCGGCTCGGGCAAGTCCACGCTGGCGCGGATGGCCAACGGCCTGGTGGTGCCGACGTCCGGCACCGTCCGTACGGACGGGCAGGACGTCGCCTGCCTCAGTCGGCGAGGACTGCGGCGGCTGCGGCGCAACGTCGCCATGGTCTTCCAGGACCCGTTGGCGTCGCTGAACCCGCTGCAGACCGTGCGGCAGACACTGGAGAACGTCTTCCGTGCGCACGGCGAGACGACGTCGACCGCCGAGCTGGTCGCGCTGCTGGAGTCGGTCGGCCTCGGCGCCGACTACCTGGGGCGCTACCCGCACGAGGCGTCCGGCGGGCAGCTCCAGCGCGTCGCCGTGGCGCGCGCGCTCGCCCTCAGGCCGGACCTGATCATCGCGGACGAGCCGACCTCGGCGCTCGACGTGTCGGTGCGTGCCCAGATCCTCAACCTGCTGGCCGACCTGCAGCGCGACCAGGGGATCTCGTTCCTCCACGTCAGCCACGACCTGGCGGTGATCCGGCTCTACAGCGACCGCGTCGCCGTCATGCAGCGCGGCCGCATCGTCGAGACCGGCCCGTCCGACGAGATCTTCCGCTCCCCGCAGCACCCCTGCACGCGCGCGCTGGTCGAGGCGACACCGGAGGCGGAGCTGCCGGCCTGACCTGCGGGAGCGTTGCGCGACGTCGGCCAGGCGTGCCACGATCATGACCATGACTCACCGAACGACCACCCCGTCGTGAGCCGGCCGGAGGCCGGCGCGACAGAGTACTGAATGAGGACACGTGGGAACCGACCTGTTCGTCCGAGAGTACGGGCGGGACGCAGCAGATGCGCCCGCCATCCTCATCCTGCACGGCGCCGTGGAGTCCGGCGCGTGCTACGGCGACGCCGTCGACCGCTGGTGCGGCGACTACCACATCGTGGCGCCGGACGCTCGGGGCCACGGGAAGTCGCCCAGCCGCCTGCCCGAGCACGAGGGCGTTCCGTCCACCGACGTGATGGTGCAGGACGCGATCGACATCCTCAAGGACATGCTCGGCGAGACCGGGCGCAAGACGCTCGTCGTCGGGCACTCCATGGGCGCGCGGATCGCCGCCTTCGTCGCCGCCGACGCCCCGCACCTCGTGGCCGGCGTCGTGCTCGAGGACCCGCCGTGGTGGGTGCCGGAGGCCGGTCCCAACCCGTGGCTCAGCGTCGAGCAGACCGCCAAGGACCCCTTCGACTACGCCGACACGGCGTCGGTCGAGGAGCTCATGGACATGCAGCGCGAGCTCAAGCCCCACTGGGCGGAGCAGGAGCTGCGCCCGCTCGCCGAGGCGATGAAGGCCGTCAACATCGACTACATGGAGCAGCGGGTCCACGAGAAGCGCCGGATCTGGACGCCGACCGCGCGGCAGATCACGGTCGGCCCGGCCGGCGTACCGGCGCTGCTCGTCACCGGCACCGGCGACGTCATCGTCGACAAGCACTCCCGTGAGCGTCTCACGGCCGTCGCGCCCGGCTTCGACGTCGTCGTGATCGAGGGCGCCCACCACTGCGTGCGCCGCGACAAGCCGGACGAGTACCACCGGCACGTCGACGCCTTCCTCCGCGAGAACGCGCCGTCGGCCGGAGCCGTCACTCGACGCTGAAGGTGTCGGACCGCGCGAGCGGGCCGTAGATCTCCGAGTCCGGCTCGGCGACAGCGGCCCGCATCGCCTCCAGCCCCGCGCGTACGACGGGGTGGCCCTGGTTGTCGCGCCGCGTCGTCATGATCACCTTGCGCAGCGGCGCGATGCCGCGCGTCGGCAGGATCGTCACCCAGTCGGCGTCGCGGGCGGAGAGCGCAGACTCCGGCACCAGGCAGATCCCCGCCTCGGCGGCGACCAGCGCCAGCGCGGCGCGGTAGTCGTCCGAGACATGGCTGATCGGCGGGTGGAAGCCGAGCTCGGCGCACGCCTGCAGCACCATCGTGCGGCACGGGTTACCGGGCGAGGGCATGATCCAACCCTCCTCGGTGAGCTGGGTGAGCCCGATGCCCTCCTCGCCGGCCAGCGGGTGCGCGTGGGGGAGGACGGCCCTGAACCGCTCGATGTAGAGCGGGAACTTCACGATGTCGGGGGAGTCGCGCTCGGGGTCGGACTCGTACTCCAGGCTGACGGTCACGTCGATATCGCCGCGCATCAGCATCCGGTGGCTCATGTGCGCCTCCGCGTCGACGACCGTGACGTCGACGCCCGGCGCCTGGCGGCGCAGCTCGACGATGGCAGGTGCCACCAACCAGCTGATCGCCGTGGGGAAGGCGCCGATCCGGAGCTGCCCGAGGACACCGCCCGCGTGCGCGGCCAGGTCGGCTTCGGCGATCTTCAGCCGGGAGTTGATCTCCTCGGCGTGCCCGGCAAGGATGCGCCCGGCCGGCGTGAGCGCCAGCTTGCGCCCCGTGCGTACGACGAGCGTGTGGCCGACCTCGCGCTCGAGCGCCGCGAGCTGCTGCGACACCGCGGACGGCGTCAGGTGCAGCGCCGCCGCGGTCGCGGTGACCGAGTCGGACAGCACGAAGGCACGGAGGACGAGGAGACGTCGGGGGTCGATCGTGGGCACGCGGGCTCCGTCGCGAGTCGGCCGGGCGTCCGTCGCGGTGGGGGCATCCGCGAGGCGGGACCTGGGGACCCCGATGCTTGCGGGCGCTTCCGGACGCGGCCGCACCCAGGGAGGTGGTGTTTGAGAAGGCCACCCGTAATCGGTGACTATTAGGAAGCGATCGCCTCAATAGTCACTTTAGCATCGTTTGTCTTATTTTTGGAATCGGGTGAACCGGTGTTCTTGCGACACTCGGCGAGGACCTCCAGCCCCATGTAGCGGCGCTGTTCGGTCCACTCGTCGTTCTGCTCGGCCGGCACCGCGCCGACGAGCCGGATGATCGAGTCGCGGTTTAGGCAATCAGGGCACCTGATCGCGGTCGGCGGCCGGGGCGCCGCGCTGAGCCGGGAGGCGGGCACCCGGTCGACGGCGCCGGGGAGGCGCCGCGCTGGACCGTGGGCTGACCTTACTCAGTCAACCCCGATCGTGTTCTCGGAAGCGGAGACGGTCGCGACTTCTGAGGGGGGCGGCCGGAGTACGCCAGAAACACACCGCGCCACTACATCCCCGCAGGCCATCGCCACCATGTCCGGCCGGACTGGTCTGAGCATGTACCGGATAACGTGCCCGAGTCGTGCGGCTGCCGTCTTCACGCCGCTGCTGGTCAACGGCACCGTGACGTCGGCGATGTACGTGATAACAGTCCCTTATCACGTACATGAGCTCACGAGTGGATTCGGGGTCTAGCGGGGCACTCGCTGCGGATCGGTGAGCCAAGTGTGTCGACGACAGCGAGGCTATGGGCGTGGCCTGCGGGCGTGGAGGACGAAGGCCGGTGGGGTGTTGCGCCAGATGGTCCGGGTGGGGATGACCTCTTCGAAGCGGTCGGCCGGCAGATGGCGGAAGCGGCGGGCGGAGGCGAGGGGTACGGCCCCAGGAACACGGAGATGACGGTCGTCGAGAAGGCGCTGTTGGCCCAGTCGTACATCTACCAATCGGTGCGTTCCCGGCGCCCTCGCGACCAACTATCGGCCGTCACCTCGGGGCTGTCGACCGTCATCGGATGCACCTCTCTGCCAAGACTCGCCGCAGGACATTGATCCCGGCGCCCCGGGGTCACTCAACCGTGATGACGAGCTTTCCGGGCGCGTTGCCCGCCGCCAGGTCACCCACCGCGGTGGAGGCCTCCGCCAGGGAGTACGTGCGCCCGACGGCCGGTCGCACGGTCCCGGCCTCGATGAGGTCGCGCAGCGCGTCCAGGTCGGCGGTGCGGGTCAGCGCGATCCGCGCCTCCAGGCGCTGGCGCGTGAACGGGGTGATCAGCCGGACGGCCAGCAGCCGGCCGAGCCCGCCGAACCACCGACCGCCGCCCTCGCCGCCGACGATGGCGAGCCGGCCGCGCTCGGTGAGCAGCCCGCGCAGCATGGTCAGCGGCCGGATGCCCGCGATGTCGATGATCAGATCGTATGTCCCGGTGAGCGGCTCGCGCGTGTAGTCGATGACGGCCTGGGCGCCCAGTGACCGGACGAGGCCGGCCTTGGCTGTGCTGCACACGGCGGTGACGTGGGCGCCGCCGGCGACCGCGAGTTGCGTCGCGAAGCTGCCCACTCCGCCGCCGGCGCCGATGACCAGCACCTTCTCGCCGGCGGTGACCTGGCCGACGGCCCGCAACGCGGTCACCCCTGACACGGGTACGGCCGCCGCTTCGGTGAAGCTCAGGTTGGCGGGCTTGCGGGCGAGCTTGCCCGGGCGGGCGAGCGCGAACTGCGCGTACGCGCCGGTCGCCGCGCCGTACACTTCGTCGCCGGGGCGGAACGCGGTCACGTTGGCGCCGACGGACTCCACGACGCCGGCCACGTCCATGCCCGGCACGCGGTTGCGGGGCCGGCGCAGGCCGAAGCCGAGGCGGCCGATGAGCGGCAGCCCGGTCATGATGTGCCACACGCCGTAGTCGACGCCGGCCGCGTGTACCCGGATCAGCACATCGTCGGCGCCGGGCGTCGGGATCGGGACCTCGCCGAGGCTCAGCATGTGCGGCGGGCCGTACTCGTCCTGGACTATCGCCCTCATGAGGGGTCTCCTTCGGTGTCGGGGTACTGGAAGACGTCGTCGAGTCCGACCCGGAACACCCGGGCGATGCGGAACGCCATCTCCAGCGAGGGGGAGTAGCGACCCTGTTCGATCGCGATGATGGTCTGGCGGGTGACGCCGACCCGGTCGGCCAGCTCGGCCTGGGTCATCTCGTCGTGCGCGAACCGCAGGGCCCGGATCGCGTTGGTGACCTGCGTCGGCTTCACCACGTCTGGAAGCCGCCCTTGCGGTACGCCATGATCTTGGCAAACGAGCTGAGCACCGAGGACAGCACGAACGCCAGGTAGACGGCGTTGGCGATCCAGAAGTGGCGCAGCTCGGCGATGGCCATGACCAGTACGGCGAGCGCGCCGATGACGAGGATCGACTGCCCGATGCGCTCACTGACCTGGTTGATCTCACGGTCGCGCTCGTCAGTGCGGTCGGCGCCGTGGCCGCCCGCGATAGCCATCGCGATGTGGGCCACGATCGCGGCGACGATGGCGCCACCGATGGTCCACAGCAGAGTTCCCGCGTAGGCGACGTCGGCGAGCGGGCCTTCGCCGGCCCGGCCCAGGATGGTCACCACGTAGATCGTGTACGCGCCGACGGAGACCACGATCATCACCCAGGCGCGCTTTTCCTCGAAGGCCATGCCCGCTCCTCATGTAAAACAAAGCTGACATCAACCAATGTAAAGCGCCCCGGACACCATGTCAAAGTTTATTTACACGCACGACCGGCGACGCCATAGCGCCCGGCGCGGTGTTGCTGCAAAACGTCCACAGTCGGCCGGACGGCGCAGGTCGCACCAGCCCGCCCTCATCGGAAGAGCCGCAGGATCCGGGCTACTCCGGTTCGCGCCGCCGGGCGGCACCCTCGCCGCCGCCCAGTGGCAGACGCTTGGCCGCGTCCAGCCGCACCTCGCCGTAGGGCCGGACATGCTGCCAGAACAGCGGAGTCAGCCCGCGCCGGTCGGCGGGCTTGAGCAGCTCTCAGCAACCAGGGGATCCGGCAAGGTCCGGGTTCAAAACGGCTCTGGGCGTTGCGGAGTCATCCGACGTCGGGCAGGCAGTGTGTCTGTCCCATGGCGGCGACGTCTTGTGCGCGGTGACGGCAGGCTACCGGAGCCCAAGAAGGTCAGGGCGGGGGCCGTTCCGTCACCGTTAATCGGCGTGTTCTTGCTCGGCAGCCGCGGCGTAGGCGGCGTCGAGACGCTCGAACGGGCCTGGACCGTCGTGTGGCTTCGGCGGGGCGCCGAGGTGGCGGACGCGAAGCTCGTCCATGAGCTCCTCGATGAACGCCGGACCCTCATCGCGCATGAGCTGCTGTCGGCTCCGGAGCTCGTCGCTGCCCGGGCGCCAGTCGAGGCCCCAGTTGCCGACGGCGTAGATGATCGGAAGAGTCTGGATGCCAGCTTCAGTGAGGCTGTAGCGAGCGCGCTGCCCCCGCGCTGCGGTGCCGCGGGTGAGGATCCCTGCCTCGACGAGCCGCACAAGGCGATCGGCGAGGATGTTCGAAGCGATGCCCTCGATCGACCCGGTGAGCAGCACCCGAAAGTAGCGGCGGTCGCCGAAGATGACGTCGCGAAGCACGAGCAACGACCAGCGATCTCCGAGCACCTCGACAGCGGCATTGATCGGACACCCGGACCGTGGTTCCACGATTCCTCCTTGACAGGTATTTCGTCCTACCTATAGTAGTTGCAGAATACAATCACTCTTGAGAAGAGGAGCTGATGGGCCGCTTCATTTATTCGATGCAGGTGTCCCTCGACCTGCGGATCGAGCAAGTTCCCGGGGACAACGGTGCTGGCGAGTGGCTGCGTATCCACGAGGAACTGCACCGCGAGTGCAACGCGCTGACGCAGGCGCTCGCGCTCATGGTCCAGGGCCGGGTCTACTACGAGGTCATGGAGGAGTACTGGCCACGGGCGTGCGAGGACGCGTCACTGCCGGACTTCATGCGTGAATACGGCGAGATCTGGACCGCCAAGCCCAAGGTGCTTGTCTCCCGCACCCGCCACAGCGCCGATCACAACACCCAGATCATCGGCGGAGACGACGCGATCGAGCAACTCGCCGCCCTGCGGGCCGGGACCGACGGCAGCATCAGTGTGGGCGGCGCGGCGCTCGCGACGCAGCTTCTCCGGGCGGGGCTGCTCGACGAGCTGCTGCTCTTCACCCACCCGGAAATCCTCGGCTTCGGCAGGCCGCTGTTCGACGACTACGACGTGCCGATCGAGCTCGACCTGCTCGAGCAGCGATCGTTCAAGCAGGGCGTCACGATGCATCGCTACGCCATCCGGGATGTAAAGGAGGCGAGCTCGTGCTGAGGCAGGTCGCGGAGGGTGTGCTGGTCCATCAGAGCGAGTTGCTCCAGAACAACACCGTTGTCGTGCAAGGCCGGGCGGGCGTGTTGCTCATCGACCCCGGGATGCAAGGCTCCGAAATGGCCTGCCTCGCGAACGACCTTCGCGAGTTGGGCCAGCCCGTTGTGGCAGGCTTCTCGACGCATCCTGATTGGGATCACGTGCTCTGGCACGCCGAGCTCGGCGAAGCGCCCCGTTACGGTACAGCCCGCTGTGCGGCTTATATGCGAGATCTGCGGTCGAACGCGGGCTGGAAGGCCCCCGTCGCCGAGGGGTTGCCGCCGGAAATCGCCGAGGAGATACCGCTGGACCTGTTCGGCCTCATTACCGGTTTGCCTGCCGGAACTGCGCGGATTCCTTGGGATGGCCCTCAAGTCCGGATTATTGAGCATCCGGCTCATGCCCCGGGCCATGCGGCGCTGTTGATCGAGGAGCGCGGGGTTCTCGTCGCCGGCGACATGCTTTCTGATGTCCTGATTCCGATGCTCGACGACTTGAACAGCACCAATGACCCGATCGAGGAGTACCTTGTTGGGCTGCGGCTGCTCGAGGGCATGGCGGGCGACGTTGATGTCCTCGTCCCCGGTCACGGGTCTGCCGGCGGAGCTGATCAGGTACGCGCACGGATCGAACTTGACCGCGCGTACGTGCATGCCTTGCGTGACGGCCATGCTCCCGATGACCCGCGGCTCGGCCCATCGGCTAAGCCCGGCTGGGAATGGGTAAGCGACATACACGCAGGGCAAGCCCAGAGCCTCGCCCGAAGAAGCGAGCGCGACGGGACGCCCGGCTAGCGATCGGTGTGCGACACAGCCAGTACGCGCGGGTCGCCGGTCGGGATCTGGGGCAGCGGCACGACGTTCTCCAGGGTGATCGGGCTGGTCAGCGGGGGTTGCCCTCTGCGGCGGCGAGCTGGGCGTCTGCGAAGGTCTTGTGGACGACGCCGACGGAGACCTTCACTCCGGCGGCGATGGTGCGGGAGGTGAACAAGTCCACCACCGCAGTAAATCCGGGGTTTACTGCGGCGTGGCAGTTTTCCGGCATACCAGTGCTGGACCCCTTGATCACCCGCGCCGCTGAGCGGATCGTCGACTGGGCGGTGGACGAGCGCGGCATCCAGCGCGTCGAATGCTCGCCGAGTTCGCCGAGGAGGAGACCGGGGAGCGGACGGAGATCTTCGGCGATGCCGCGCAACGGCTGTGTCGCTACCGGAAGAGCGGCGTTCACAGCGGCAAGCCGTTCACCGGAGCGGGGACGAAGAGCATCCACTTCCTGCGCATGCCAGAGGGCTGGCGGATGACCGCCCTCTTCTGGGACGACGATCGTTAGCGGACCGTTCGAGCCGGGTGGCGGATCTGTCCGGGGCGAAGGTGGGCCCGGCCTTGGTGCCGGAGGTAGGAGAGGGCTTTATCGAAGGCGGCGTCATGGCCGCCGTTCAGTTCCTTGTCACTGAAGACGCCGGGAGTGGCGAGGTGCGGCGGGATACCGGTCACATCGAAGGCGGTCCCGGTCCGGGTCAGGAAGCGCTCGTTGGGCAGTGCGAAGCTCCACCCGTTGGGCAGCGTCCGCCACAGGAAGTCGGAGAAGGCCCCCTGGGTATTCTCCCCGATCCGCTCGGGCCTGGGAGCGCGCTCCATCATGGCCTGGGTGAAGGTCTCTCCCGCGCTGATGGTCAGGCTGCTGGTGAGCAGAGCGATGGGACCCGTGTACGTCGGTGCGGTGGCCGGCCGTACCCGCAGCCGCTGGGCCCGGGTGAACCCGGGCGGGTCGCCCGGAACGTTGAGGGCCTGTTTGGCGTAGGCCGGGTAGGGCTTGCCGGTGAGCCTGGAGGCGAGTTGCAGGCCGAGCGCGTCGTAGCCGCCCAGGTTGACCCGGACATCGAGGATGAGGCCGCGCAACCTGTTGGGACCCGAGGTGCGCGCCCTGGTGAAGATCTCATCGAGCGCACGGTTCAGCTCAGCCGAATTGCGGGTGAACCCGCCTGCGGCGTAACCGTCGAACGCGCCCAGCCGCAGGTAACCCAGCCCATCCGGTAGATCGGCGTAACCGATCACTCCCTGCCCCCACGTCTTCAGGGGCCTGCCGGTGTCGTGCTTTTCGATGAACTCCTGGACCCGTTTGTTGAAGGCCAGGAAGGCCGGTACCCCCTCCAGCTGCCTGGTGCCCGGTCGCAGTGGTCTGGAGAACTGGTTCTCACCCGCGAGGAGGGCGGTGTGCGCGTCGCCGAGCTCCTTGAGAATGTCCCGCAGTACGGCGAACAGCTCCGCCTCCCCGGTGCCGGGACCGACCCTGGGTCGATACCGGTTCCGAACGGCCTGCCAGTCGATGCCCTTGGCGGCGAAGAACGGGTAGTTCTCGGCGAAGGTCGCCCAGAAGATGTCGAACACCTTCACCGGGTCGCTGGGGGTGGATGTGGCGCAGGCCCCGGGAAGGCCGGGGAGTCTCCGCAGTTCGATGGCTCCCGCGCCGCCCAGATACCGCAGCCGCGCCCGGCCGGGCCCCTGCGCGTGGATGGTGAGCTGCCGGAAGCCCTTATCCGCGGTGAAGGACGCCGAGTCGCGCGTTTCCGCTGTCTGTTTCGCCGCGAGCAGCCCTTGAAGGCAACTGATCGCCGTTGTGTCGAAAGAGGTGAGCTGCCCCTGGTCGATCCTGAAGATCGTGCTGTAGCCGTCGGCCCGCCAGGCCCCGTCCAGCGTTTTCCGTCCTGTCGAGGCGGCAGCGCCTTCGGCCGTCGCCGCGGCCTGCCCGGCGACGGCGACGCCCAGCGCGGTCAGTACGGCGGCCAGCCGCCCGAAGGTTCTTCTGCTCTTCGTGTTTCCGTTGTCGTTCACGGATTCGACGCTAGGCAGTGGCTCCCGCGGCGGGCGTCACACCAGGGAGCCAACCTCGGGGTGAGCCGCCGGTATCACGAAACGATCATCGGCTACCCCGGATCGGGTGGCCGATCCGAGGTAGCCGTCGTCAACGGGCGGCTCGTGTGCCTGCCGTGCTCGCCGCCCTCCGCTGACGACCTCATACCTGGGGGCCAGTCGACCCGCGGGTCATACCGGGGAGGGAAGCCGAAGATCGGCTGCAGGGCGGATCCCCCCTGCGGGGAGCGCGGGCTAACGTGGTGGGATGCTGCGCGACCTCACCCCGGACGCGACCGACACCGCAGCCCCGGCCGCCGCCCGGCCCACCCTCCGGCTGACGAGAGTGCCGGCCGCCGCGTCCTGGATGGTGGCCTGCTTCATGTTCGCGATGAACGTGGGGATGCTCGCCACCGTCTACGACGCGCCGACCGAGCTGACGGTGGTGCTCGGCGCGGCCTGCGCGGCCCCGGTGGCGATCTGCCGGCACCGGCTGATGACCGCCTGGTGGATGATCTACCTCGGGATGCTGATCACTCCGCTGCTAGTCTCACCACCGCGGGCGAACAACCCCTGGCCTTGGCTTCCGATACCCATGGCGGCCTATCTGATCGTGCTGTTCGCGCTGGCGCAGCGCCGGCCGAGATGGATGCTGGCGGCCGTCTGGGTGCTGACCCTGCTCGGCGTCTTGGTGGACATGTCGTTGGTGTCGAGGCCGCCGGAGATGGGCCTGGCTGTGGTGCTGCAGTTGGCGGCGGTCATCGTGCCGGTGCCGCTGATCGCCGGTGACAACCTGCGCTGGCGCCGCCGAGCCCAGGCGCGAGTCACGGAGCAGGAACAGGTCAGCGCGGTGGAACGGGCCCGGCGCGAGCTGTTGGAGGAACGTGCCCGAATCGCCCGTGAGATGCACGACGTGGTGGCGCACCACATGTCCGTGATCGCCGTACAGGCCTCCAGCGCAGCGCGTCGGCTCGGCGGGGTGCCGGCCCGGGCTGAACAGGAGTTTGACTCCATCGGGGCGGCGGCCCGGCAGTCACTGGCCGAGATGAGGCGGCTGCTGGGCGTGCTGCGCAGCGACGACGCGGCGCCGAGGCGCGCTCCGTTGCCGGGGCTGGACCAGGCGGGCCGGCACCCCGGTCGACCTGACGGTGAGCGGCCTGCCCGCGCGCGTGCCGCCGGGAGTGGAGCTGTCGCTCTACCGGATCGTGCAGGAGTCGCTCAGTAACGTGATACGGCACGCACCGGGCGCCGCCACGGCTGTGATGATCACGGGGAACGGGGCCGGGCTGCGGGTCGTGGTGGAGAACGCGCTCCCGGCGGACGGGAGACGCACGCCCATCGAGCCGACCGCCACCGGGCACGGGCTGGTCGGGATGCGAGAGCGGGCCGCCATGCTGGGCGGTGTCCTACTGGCAGGGCCCGCACCAGGGGGTGGGTTCCGGGTCGAGCTGACCCTCCCCCTGGTGCCGGCCGAGCCGAAAGACGGTGACATGTGACGATTCGGGTGCTCATCGCCGACGACCACGCCATGGTCCGAGCGGGCTTCGGCGCGTTACTGGCCGCCGAGTGGGACATCGAGGTCGTCGGTGACGCGGCCGACGGTGAGCAGGCCGTAGCCCAGACCCGAAGGCTGTGCCCCGACGTTGTCCTCATGGACGTCCGGATGCCTGGGCTGGACGGACTTCGGGCGGCCCGGCTGATCCTCACCCCTCCTCCGAGAGAGCACCGGCCGCGCGTGCTGATGCTCACCACCTTCGATGTGGACGACTACGTGTACGAGGCGCTGCGCGCGCGCCAGCGGCTTCCTGCTCAAGGAGGCGCCACCCGGTGACCTGATCTCGGCGGTGCGGGTGGTGGCGGCGGGGGACGCGCTGCTGGCGCCTTCGGTGACCCGGCGCCTCATCGAGGAGGTCGTCCGGTGCCGGCCCGCGCTGCCCAGCTCACCCTCCCGGACGGGGAGGCTGACCGAGCGCGAGGCCGAAGTGCTCCTCCACATCGCTCGGGGTCTGTCCAACACTGAGATCGCCGCCGCACTCGTCGTCGCCGAACAGACCGTCAAGACGCACATCGGTCGCATCCTGACCAAACTCGATCTGCGGGACCGTGCTCAGGCGATCGTCTTCGCCTACGAGAGCGGCCTTGTCATACCTCGCTCCGGTCTTCCCCTCATCCCGGAAGCCGCGCCCGCCGGGATGCGCGCCTCGCCGCTCGGCGCGCGCGACATTCTTGGCCGGCCATACCGCGACCTTGGTGGCGTCGGCGGTTGAACAGATGCGAAAGCCCAGGTGCTTGCGGATCCGGCTGCGGTGGTAGTCGATCGTCGAGCCGGACCACTTGTACAGCCCAAGCTCCGAGGCGGGCACCTTGACCTGCTTGGCCACGTGCTCGACTGCCTCGTCAGGCACCTCAGAGCGTCCTCGCGGAAACCGGCCGTACTGCGTGTAGAACTCCAGCAAGATCGCGAAGGCGAGCCGTGTGGCGCCGCGCTTTCCGGCGATGAGGTCGCGTTCCTCGTCCAGGATCGTCCAGTGCTCGACGAGTTCGTCGATGTGCAGCGGGTGGCCTTGTCATGCCCGCCCAGCATCACCTAATCGGTGGTTTGTTGGCATGGGGCTGATGCCGCGGTAAGCCGATGGCAGGAGGACAAATCCTGCCGTTCGGGGTGGTCGTGATGACGACCGCACGACGTCCGTGTCCACCGGCACCGGGTCTGTTGGAGGAGTACGCGGCTCGGTTCGATGATCGAAGTTTGGCCTGCATCTCCGATACCCGCGACCACGACCCCACCGGGGCCGAGGCGCTGGCGCTGCCATTCGGCAGCGCGTCTTTCGGCATTACAGCCTCCTCTCTTCTCGAATCCGCTGCCGCCCTTCGCCATGTGACCGGCTCTCCCGGCCTCGGACTACTACGGCGGCTCCGCCCCACCCGGCCCGTTCAGCGGTCGATGCACCTATCCCGGCCGACAGGCTGGATGCCCATGACCTGGAGCTGTGACCGAGTGGTTCCCGTGTTCACTGTGATTCGCTCGACGAAGTAGGAGCCCGACTTTGCCCCTGCGGCATCGCCATGAGTACGCCGCAGACCTTCCCCATGGCCTCCCGGTCGGCATCGGCAAACCGGCCCAGGAGTTCCCCACCGGCCCTCGGCCGGCGGGTGCGCACCGCGTCCTGCCCAGATCCGCCAGGTTCGAGCAGGCGTTCAGTGGAGGGACTTAACGACGTCGGTTCCTCTCGTACTCCTCTCCATCACGCTCACCGGACCCGCACCATCTGGCAGTACTGGCACGTCCCGGCTTTGTCGGGGCTGCTCCCGCCCTTCCCGGCATCACCCGGATCAGGCTGCCCCCAGCTCCACCGACCTGCTACGACAGGCCGGAGGCGAAGGTCTCCCACCTCCACTCAAATCACAGCGCCTCACGGCGCACGCCGTTAACTGGACACACCCCTGTCCAACCAGACGACAGGTGGTGTCGTCTGGTTGGGCACGAGTACATGAGGCCGGCGCGCGGGCCATCGTCGAGGCACGATCGATGAGGAGAACCTGCCCGTGCTGGCCGTTGTTCAGTCAGTCACCCCGGAGTCGATCAGGAGGTTCCTCGGCCGTCGGTGGCGTGCTGTGGGGGGCGGTTGGTGGTCGGATGTGGTGCGCCGGGTGCCGGCCAGGGCGGCCAGGGCGGTGGTGATGGGAACCGCGGCGATGAGTCCGATGGTGCCCACCACGCTGCGGACGATCTCCTGGGCGATGACCGGGTTGGTCAATACCTCGCCGACGGGTTGGTCGCCGACGCTGATGAGCAGCAGTAGCGGCAGGGAGGCGCCCGCGTAGGCGAGGATGATGGTGTTGATCACTGAGGCGATGTGGGCGCGGCCGACTCGGGCGGCGGCCCGATAC
Source organism: Streptosporangium sp. NPDC005286 (assembly GCF_040607515.1). NCBI lineage: Bacteria > Bacillati > Actinomycetota > Actinomycetes > Streptosporangiales > Streptosporangiaceae > Streptosporangium > Streptosporangium sp. NPDC005286. The sequence continues at coordinate 24,438 of NZ_JBEXGU010000024.1, forward strand.
AGCTGGGCGAAGGTATAGCCAGGGTTGGCGTGGGCCAGTTCGGTGACGGTGACCGCCTGGGTGACGGTGACGTCGTCGAGCACGCCCAGGGAGCCGATGATGATGCTGGCCAGTAGCAGGCCCTGAGTGTTGATCCGATAGTTCATGTCCAGATAGAAGGAGCTTTCGTCAGTGATGCCGTTAAGGTCGGCCAAGCCGATGGCGGCCACCGACAGCGCGCCGGTGAGGCTGAGGCTGACCAAGGTGCCGACCACAGCCATCGAGGTGGGGATGGTGAAGCCGTGGGTCAGATACAGCACGGTGAGCATGATGGCCGCCGAGCCGACGATGGCGACCAGCAGCGGTGGCTGTCCGGCGAGGATGGCCGGGATGACGAACATCAGCAGCAGCACGAAGGTGATGGCCAGCCCGATGAGCGCGGTCACACCGCGCCAGCGGCCGAAGGCGATCACGGCCAGAGCGAAGGCGGCGCCGAGCAGTCCTAGGGGTGAGGACCGGTCGTGGTCGGAGATCTGGTAGGGCGGCACATCGAGGATGCCTTTCGGCGTGTAGATCAGCACCACGTCGTCGCCCGCGGTGAAGACCTGCGCGCCGGGGCCGCTGGGCAGCTGGGTGGCGATACGTCGGCCGGCCTGCGGCCCGCTGGTCAGGTCGACTTTGGCTTCGCCGCAGGTGGCGGGGTCAGCCGGTGGCTGTTGGCCGCGGGGTTGGCCGTCTGCGGGCGGCTCCTCGATGCAGGGGGTGAGGGTGATGGAGGTGATCGTTCCCGTCATCTGCTGCAGGCTGGCCGATGGCTGGCCGGTGGAGGTGCGCTCAGTAGGCCACAGCCAGATCAGAGCGGTCAGCGTGGCCAGCGCCAGGGGAACGATGACGGCCAGCGTTGCCCACACCGTGCCGCGGGAGCTGGGAACGGCCGGGCCGTGTGAATGGTTGGTGCCCATGGTCGAGAAGGGCCTCCTTAGCGGCGGGGAAAGGGGAAAGTACCGCACCACGAAGGTGACCGTGTTGCCCTACCCCGGCGTGATGGAGGCCGCCGGGTCCCCGGTTCATGAGAACCACCCTGATCCGACCGCAGGCAGCGGCAGCCACCTGAGTAGCCGCAACGCGGTCGACCGCGCTACCTGCACGCCCAAGGCCCGGGACAACCGGGCACTCGCCCTGCCCGACAACCCCGCGTTGTCGATCCGCATCGGCAGCATCGCCGAACAACCCGATCTGGTCCGCCAGGCGGTGCAAGGCCACGACGCCGTGCTGTCAGCCCTGGGCAACCCGTTGTGGCTGAAGGGAATGCGTGGCCCGGCCATCCTCGCCGCCGCGGCGGCGAACCTGACCACGGCCATGCACGCCACAGGCGTCCCCGCCTCGTCCTGCCCGTTTCGCGGGGAACCGGCCTCAGCCGCCTCGCCGCTGGTACGCGCCATCGCAGCCACACTGATCCGTCGCGACTTCCGCGACTTCGACGCCGCGGAGAAACTGGTCACCGCATCGAATCTCAAGTGGACGATCGCCTATTTTGGTGCGCTGACCGACGACGAACCCACCACTCGGTGGAACGCGTCCACCCGGATCCGCACGCCGAGCCCGCTTGCCATCGCGCGCGAGGACGTCGCCCAGTTCCTGGTCTCCTCCCTCGGTGACGAAACCCTCGTCAAGCAGCACGTCGTACTCAGCGGAGCCCCAGCGGCCGCGAAAGGAAGCACAGCATAAAAGTCATCGGCCCGAGCGGTTTCGCGCGGCACGGATTTACTTCCGCTCGTATGTTCCTCGGGGTTACTCGCCGTCCATTTCTGTCGTCAAATGACCCTTTGACGACAGGTGCTCCGGACCGGCATCAGACCCCGCCGATCATGGGAAAACCGGCGGCTCGATCCAATGCGGTCCGATCCAAATTGACGACAGGGTTTGACGACAGATAGAACCGTCAACGGCCGCACCCGACAGCCGGAGAGGCGGGGCGGGGTCGTGGCGGAGCTGGTCTACACGCGGGTGTCCACCGACGAGCAGAACACCCAGCGCCAGACCCACCTGCTCGCCGAAGCCGGGCTCGTCGACGGCGCGGACGGTGTGCGGCTGTTCGCCGACCCGGCGACCTCGTCGAAGATCCCCGCGCTCGAGCGCGCCGGCTTCCGCCAGCTGGCCGGCTACGCGCGGCCTGGTGACCGGCTGACGGTGTCCGAGCTGTACCGACTGTGCCGCGACCTGGCCGACATCCTCGCGGTCCGGGAATGGTGCCGCGCCCACGGCGTGAAGCTGCGGGTGCTGTCCGGGGCGCTGTCGGGCATCGTCGACCTGGCCGCCACCGACGCGACCACCACCATGCTGGTCAATGTCCTGGTCTCGGTCGGGCAGTTCCAGCGCGACCTGCAAAACGAACTCACCCGTGACGGGCTCGCGGCGGCCTGGGCGCAGGGCGCCCGCTCTGGACGCCGCCCGCGGGCTCGTCCCGCTCCGGGCCGCCGATCACGGCCGAAGAAAGTAATCGCACACCCGACAGCATCACGGCCTGCCGCCGCTCTGTCACGCCAGTAAGCCGGACCGTCCGGCAGGGTGAACCTCGCCCTGGCCGCCGCTACCGTCGCAGGCTGCCGCGCCGGATGCCGCTGGAGCGCCACCGGCATCTCCCACGACTGGGCCCTGGGAACCGGCCACCGCGCGGCCGACCTGCTGGAGGTCGGCCTGGTACGGGTGTGAGACGCGGTCCAGCCGGGTGCGGCGCCCGGCTGGACCTCCCCTGTTGATCCCCCTCGTTACGGGCGCTCGCCCGGGCCGTTGACCCAGCCGGCGTCCTGCAAGGTTACCCGGAGGAGTGGCGCGTCGTCCTCGACCTCGGTGACCTCGTACTGGAGCAGGTTCGCGTTCTCGGGGTCGATGACCAGCCGGTACCTGATCTTGTCCGGACGGTCCCGGTCGTCCGGGCCGAGGACCGTCAGGACGGCCCCCGAGCGTCCCATCGAGTCGGTGGTCGTGCCCTCGGCGGTGATGCCCGGCTCCCCGGCCATGACCCGGAACAGCGCCGCCTTGGTGCCCGGCGTGATCGGCGCCGACAGCAGGTCCACGCCCGTCTGCCACAGGTAGCCCGCGAAGTCCTGCAGGCCGCCACCCTTCGGCCGGGCCTCGAACAGCCCGCGCAACTCGCGCTCCAGCGCCTTGGCCGAGGTCGGCAGCTCATCCACGTTGCGCATGTTCAGGCCGGGGTTGGCGATCGACAGCACCCGCGCCGGCCCGTCGTGGCTCTGCGGCCCGGTGCTCTGGACCAGTTTGGGGGAGCCCGCCGCCTTCCACCGCGCCTCGTCCTCGGACGAGCCGAAGGTGACCTTCGCGTCATCCGTGCGCCTGGAGCGGTCGGTGTCGCCCTGGGCGCGGGCCCGCCACAGCTCGTCGGTACCTTCGGCGAAGGCGGCGTAGGGGAGCCCGGTCTTCTCCAGGATCTCCGCTTTGTCGGTGTTCTTGTCGCCGTGCTTCTTGACCTGCTTCTCGATCTCCTTCTGATACGCCACCGGGTCCACATGCAGCCGCTGGAACGTACGGTCGCGGGTGTACCACCAGCGGCCCGAGGAGGCCGGCGCCTTGGCCGCGGTCTCGGCCGCGGCCAGCAGGAAGCCGCGCGCGTCGATGGTCGCCGGCTCGGCCGGCGTGCGGGAGGTTGCCCCGGGGACCGGCGTGACGGCCTTCCCGTCGCCCAGGCCCGGCACGATGATCACGGCGGCGGCGAGGCCGGCGGCGGCCGCGCCGGCGACCAGCAGCAGCGGGCGGCGGGGGGCGCGCACGCGTACCTGTTCCCGCGGGGTCTCAAAGGCTCGCCGCCGGCCGGCGGCGCGCCGCCGACCGTAGGCGTCCTCGGTCAGCTCGTCCAGCGCGGCCGGCCTGAGCTCGGCGATGATACGGTCGGACATGTTCTGCTCTTCCCTTTTCCTGTCGTAGGGGCCGTGGACGTGCGGCATCACGCCTCCTCCACGAACGCGCGCCGCGCGGCGCGCGGGGCGGTGCCGGTGGTCTTGGCGTCCAGGCGCAGTGCCACGCCCAGCCGCTTGCGCGCGCGGTGCAGCCGCACGTTGTAGGTGCGCGTGGAGCACCCCATGACCATGGCGGCCTGGTCGGGCGGCAGCCCGTGCCAGGTGGCCAGCACCATCGCCTCGACGTCCTTCTCCGGCAGCGCGCTCAGCGCCTCCAGGGCGCTCTCGCGGTCCACGATGTGCTCGGCGACGTCCCAGCTCACCCGGTCGCGCTCGGTGCTGAGCGCGGTGATCTGCTCCACGAGGGCCTGTCGCCGGTAGCGCGAGTCGCGCTGCTTGGCCAGCAGGTTTCGCGCGACCCCGAGGAGCCAGGGCAGCGCCGGCTCGGGGATCTCGCCGATCCTCCGCCAGGCGACCAGGAACGCCTCGCTGACCACGTCCTCGGCGGCCTCGCGCTCGGCGCGCAGCAGGGCGTAGCCCAGCACGCTGCGGTAGTGCCGGTCGTAGAGCCCGGTGAATAATTGTTCTTGGGAATCGTTCACGCCCAGAAGTCCCTCCGCGGGCTCCAGGATTACCGGCCGCACCGGAAAAACGGTGCCGTATGGCGTAACCGGGCCGCGTCTTCGCGGGCGCCGACTGGTTCGGCGGCGGTGCGGACGAGCGCCGCTGTCTGGTCGGGGTGGTGCTGGACGGCCTGACCGGGGTCAGATGGCTGGCGCAGCGTGGTGATGAAGGACCACACCGACGGCGGCTCTTATGGCCTTTATGCCTCCAACGGTGTTGTCCCGGTCGGCTGGCTGCAGATCACCGTCGATGAAGGCGGGGGGCGGGGGTGTCAGCCCGCTCTTCCTGCAGAAGCGCATGAGCGGGCGCAGTGCCACGATGGTGTTCTCCCGTTTGGCGCCCCGCAGGGTGTCCTTAATGGTCACGATGTCGTCGCGGGTGACCTTGCGGAGGTGATCGTAGGTGCGTGACCAGTCGAGCAGGATGGGCCGGATCTCGGTGAGGTAGCTCCAGACGGCCTGGATGCTGCACGCTCGATGGCGAGGTCCGCTCGTGCAGTAGGCGGGCCCACGCCTCGACGTCGGCGGCGATGCCAGGAGCGATGCCGCTCAGCTTGCCGGCCGGCCAGCGATCGAAGGCAGGAATGCGGTCGTCGTCGAGCAGGCCGATGCGGGCGAGGACTTCGACGGTGCGCCCGACGCTGAGGCCGTGGTGACGCAGCTTGGCAAACAGCTCCGAGAAGCGGATCATGTCGTCGGCAGTGTGAGTGGACAGCAGCATGACCAAGGCCCGGTCGACGTCGCTGATGATCCACCGGGTCCAACCCCGAGCCTCGGCAAGAGTGGCAGCCGCCGCGCGGGCCGCGCGTAGCCGGGTTGGCCGATCCGATCGAGGTCTGTCACCTTTGCCCACCTCGCCATCATCGACGAGATCCCCACGGAGGTCGGCCAACATCAACGTCACTGTCCAAAAGATCCTGTTCTTGCCCTACTTGAGTTACAGAAGACTAGTTCGTCCCCAGGTCTCACGAGAGTCTGACAGAGAGGGATGCGTTCGTGGATCGGTGAACGGGCACGCTTCAGAAAACGCTCGCGCTGGATGGCGGTTTCGCACCCTCGCCGTTGTCAACGACGTCTGTTTCCGTCGTCGTCAGCCGTTCTCAGGAAGGACTTGAACGTCACAGCCTTTCACACGGCTTCGGGCTGTGCTGGCCTTCGCCTGACCGGGTGTCCGTCGCGGCCTCAGGCTGATCTGCCACGAAGTCCGGCGGACCAGCCTGAGGCGCTGTCTACCCAGCCTGTTCCCGGCTTGATCAGCGGGATCTCGAGGTGGAGGCGTAGGGGAGCAGGGCCATCTCGCGAGCGTTCTTGATCGCGGTGGCCAGCCGGCGTTGTTGCTGGACGGTGACCCCGGTGACGCGGCGGCTGCGGATCTTGCCGCGGTCGGAGATGAATTTGCGGAGCAGGTCGGTGTCCTTGTAGTCGATGTGGCTCACGCCGTGCAGCGGATTGGTCTTCTTGCGGGGCGTGCGGCGAAGTTTCACGCGGAGGCCTCCTTCAGATCGAGGTCGAGGACGAATGCGAACGGGTCGGGGTATCCGGCCCAGACGTCGGAGCCGGCCAGGGTCTCGGCCTCGGTGAGCAGGCAGGAATCCAGAAGCCGGTGGATACGGTCGCGGTCGAGGTCGGGACCGGTGAAGACGAGGTGCTGGACACGGTCGCCGAGCTGGGGAGTCCAGTCGAGGGTGGCGGCCATGCGGCGGGCGGGGCTCTCCATCTCCCAGGCGGCCTCGGGCAGGGTGACCAGCCAGGGGCCCGCGTCCTCGACGGTGATGACGCCCGCCACGGCGTCCCAGCCGAGCAGGCGCTCGTGCCGGTTGGCCAGCCAGAACCGGCCGCGGCTGCGGACGGTCTCGGTGACCAGCTCGTCGACGGCGTCGAAGAGCCGCTGGGGGTGCAGGGGGCGCAGCCGGTGCCAGACGACGGTGGAGATCTCCCCGGTCTGCGTGTCGCAGGGCAGCTGGGCGGTCGCCGGGTCGACGCGGGCCCCGAGCATCTCCACGTCGATCCCCGCACCGGTAACGGCGGGCAGATCGAGGTCCGGGGGACCGGCCAGGGTGGTGGGAGCGAGGTGGCTGAGCACGGCCAGGGCCAGCTCGACGTCGTCGGCCTGCTCACCGGACACGACGAGGGCGGTGGCGTACTCGATCTGGCGGGTGAGTACCTCGGCCAGGTGACGCTCGTCGCCTCCTGCGGCGTGTTTCCTGCGGGAGGCGAGGGTGTCGTCGCAGCAGATGTCGTCGGTCATCTGCGCCGCCTCCAGTGCGGTCAGCACCCCGGTCAGGCGCAGGCGGTGCACGGTGTCCTCGTGCCAGGCGAGGGCCTCGGCCACGGTCCGGGGTTCGACCGAATCCCACAGCTCCACGACGAACAGCGGCGCCGAGTCCGCCCGCGACAACAGGACGGGAATGAGATCCTCGCGCACGGTGCAGGTGACGCAGCCGTGCGCGAGCCGCACTTCCCGCTCTTCCAGCGTCCCCGACGCGTCGCGCACGATGCGCTCCACGCGCCCGGTGCTCACCTGCCGCAGGTCGTGGTGGATCGCCACCGATCCGGGGTGATCGGCGAGTATGCGGTCCACCAGGGCCGAGCGCGCTTGGGGATACAGTCCGGAGACGATGACGACGGGGACGGACATGACAGCTCCTCTCGTAGTGCGGGGTTCACCGCGCGGGTTCACCGCGCGGGTTCACCGCGCGGGTTCACGGTGGGGGTTCGGGGTGCGGGCCGGTTCTCAGGGAGTGAGGAGGCCGCGCCGGTAGGCGCGGACGAGTCGGCGCGGCACCAGCAGTTCGCGCCCGTCGATGGTGATCGGGACGAGGCCGGGTGCGGTGGCCTTCCACTGTGAGCGGCGGTGGCGGGTGTTGCTGCGGGAGGTCTTGCGTTTGGGGACTGCCATGTCGTGGTGCTCCTACCAGCTGGACTTGGTGACGCCGGGCAGTTCGCCGCGGTGGGCCAGTTCGCGGAAGCGGATCCGGGAGAGCCCGAACTTGCGTAGGTGTCCGCGGGGGCGGCCGTCGGTGCTGTCGCGGTTGCGCACGCGGGTGGCGCTGGCGTCGCGCGGCTGGCGGCTCAGCTCGCGGACGGCCTGGGCTCGCTCGTCGGGGGAGCCGGTGCGGATGATCTCCTTGAGCTCGGCCCGGCGCTCCGCGTAGCGGATGACAACGAGCTTGCGTCGCTCGTTGGCTGCGATCTTGCTTTTCTTGGCCATCAGATGCGTTCTCCCCGGGCGCGGATGCGGGCCACGGCGGCCTCGATGCCGATCTTGTCGATGGTCTTGACGGCTCTGGCGCTGAGCGTCAGCCGTACGAAGCGACCCTCGGTGGGCAGCCAGTAGCGCCGTGGCTGGATGTTGGGATTCCAGCGGCGGCGGGTGCGCCGGTGGGAGTGGGAGACGTTGTTGCCGAACACCGGCTTGAGGCCGGTGAGCTGGCAGTGGGCGGACATGCGGTTTCCTTCCCGAAGGGGGTGGGGTCAGGTCCTGCCGTAGCGCTGGTTGAACCGCTCGACCCGGCCCGCGGTGTCGAGGACGCGGCTGCGGCCGGTGTAGAAGGGGTGGCTGGCCGAGGAGACGTCGACGTCGACGAGCGGGTAGGTGTTGCCGTCCTCCCACTCGATCGTTTTGCCACTCGTGACGGTGGAGCGGGTCAGGAAGGCGAAGCCCGCGCTCGGGTCGCGGAACACCACGGGGTGGTAGTCGGGGTGAATGTCTTTTTTCATCGCTTCAGCGGTCCTCTCGGAACAGCACGTGCTGGCGGATGACCGGGTCGTATTTGCGCAGGGTGAGCCGGTCGGGGTCGTTGCGGCGGTTCTTGCGGGTCACGTAGGTGTAGCCGGTGCCCGCGGTAGATCGCAGCTTGATCACCGGTCGTACGTCGTTTCTGGCCAAGCGTCTTCACTCCTGGAAGGGGGACGATGGTGCCATGATAGCGATAACCGTTTTCATTTGCGAAACGAGGGGTGATGGCGATCCGTCATCTCGCCGCACGCTTCCTCGTGACAGTGCTGTCCGGGTTCCTGGACGCGGGCACGACCACGCTGCTCAACCGCCTCCCGGGTAACCCTGCGGGTTGCGCATGGCTGCGATCGTCAACAACGTGAGCGAGATCAGCCGCGACGCCGGTCCGATACGCGACGAGGTCTTCCCGTCGCGCACCGATGAGGGCGTCCCGGTCAAGACGGGCTGCCGCGTCCTGCAGGTCTTGGTCGGTCTCGGGCTGTTATGCCTGGTGCGGCCCGCCCCCGGACTATCTGGCACGCCTGCCGGCCGATCTGATCATCGAGGTCTGCCGGAACCCCATGGCACCTATGGAGATCACCCGTGCATGCCGAGCCGTGCCTGGGCCAGTGTGTGCCGGTCGGGCACGGGGCAGTGGGAATGTTGATGCGCTGGGCCGGCCGGGGTCAGTGGTCGGCCCGGGTGGCGTCGTTCCACGTCCGGCCAGATCGCCACTGACCTGGTCGACCGGGCTTTTCCCGGACCGGCCCGAATCAGCGGTGGATCACCGGCATCTATGGATGGTCCGCCAAGACCTGACGACGTCGTATTGCCTGGTGGGGGTCCCGGTAGTCCTGTCGAGGAATCCAACAGATATAGCTCTGACCTGCTCTGATGTAAGGGCGCCGCAGGACTGGTGTGCCGGTTGGTGGATGTGGTGGGCCGAGGATGCCGCTGACCTTGCCCGGGTGCTCCACGTCGACGCCGGTCAGCGATATCCGTCCGATTTTCTGCGGTTACTACGGCGACCCCAGTGACCTGCAAGCGTTCTTCAAGAAGACCCTTACATGATCCATCTCCGAAAGGGGAGTGGCTGATGCGGGAATGGAAGATGCGGCGTGTGGGGCATGCTGGGCGTGCCGTCGTGTGCCTGCTGGCGGCGTCCGTATGCGAGCTGGTGATCGCGGCAGTCGCCTTCGTTTACCTGATTGTCCTTCACCCGACGCTCGGCGAAAGCATCTTCGCAGAGCGCACGGCAGGCCTCCTTCCGTCGTACATGTGGGCCTACACCGCGGCCGGTGTGATCACGCTGACCGTGGCGGCCCTGGCGTGGCGGCGAGGCGGGACCGCGGGAGTACAGGCCGTCGCGGCGCTGGTTCTCGTACCGTACACGGCGTTCTATGTTTGCTTCGGCCTGCTGATGCCGGTGCTCATGGACGATTATTGGGCAGAGAGCTGGTACCCGTGCATGGTTCTGTGGCTGGCGGGCGTGGCCGGGCTCCTCTACCTCGCGGGGGTGGCCCTGCTCTTCCTCGCCGCACCAAACCCCCGGGCGGGCGAGGGCCGCGAGGGCGGGACACCGGACGAACTCGCCGCGGACGCCGTCATCGACGCACAAGGTGAGGATGCGGCGGTGCGGGGATGGAGGAAGCGACGTGCGGGGCGTGCCGTCATGTGCCTGCTGGCGGCGTCCGTGGGCGAGCTGGCGATTGCGGCGGGCGCCCTCGTTCTCCTGCCCCCCCTGCAGCAGAAGCTGACGGCCAGCTACAAGCCCGGCTACGGCGTCGACTACTCCCTGGAGAACACGGTGTACCAGCTCCAGTGGTACATGTGGAGCTACGCCGCGGCCGGGGTGATCACGCTGACCGTGGCGGCCCTGGCGTGGCGGCGAGGCGGGACCGCACGAGCACGGACCGTCGCGGTGCTGAGTCTCGCACCCTACACGGCGTTCTATCTTCTCTTCGGTCCGCTGCTGTGGTCCTTGGAGTTGGAGGAGGAGCATGTGGGCCGGTACTCGGACATGGTCCCGTGGCTGGCGGGCGCGGCCGGGCTCCTCTACCTCGCGGGGGTGGCCCTGCTCTTCCTCGCCGCACCAAACCCCTGGGCGGGCGAGGGCCGCGAGGGCGGGACACCGGACGAACTCGCCGCGGACACCGTTGCAAACACACCGGATACAGGCGCGGCGGTGCGGGGACGAAGGAAATGGCGTGCGGGAGGTGCCGTCTTGTGCCTGCTGGCGGCGTCCGTGGGCGAATTGGTGATCGCGGTGGGCGCTCTCGTTCTCCTGCCTCCCCTTCAGCAGGAGCTGACGGCCAACTACGGCGTAGACCCCCTCCAGGGGAGGACGATAGAGCAGATCGACCTGGAGAGGACGGTGGACCACCTCCAGTGGTACATGTGGGGCTACGCCGCGGCCGGTGTGATCACGCTGGCCGTGGCGGCCCTGGTGTGGCGGCGAGGCGGGACCGCGGGAGCACGGGCCGTCGCGGTGCTGAGTCTCGCGCCGTGCACGATGCTCTATCTTCTCTTAGGCCTGCTGGTGGGGCTCTTGGGGGAGGAGCATGTGGGCTGGTACTCGGACATGGTCCTGTGGCTGGCGGGCGTGGCCGGGCTCTTCTACCTCGCGGGTGTAATCCTGATCTTCCTCGCCGGGGGCGCCCACCACGGCAGACGCCTCCACGCTGCTGAGAACACCGGCGTCGCGTCGTAGCGGCCCCCGCGCGCCGGCGCGCGACGCGACCCGGAATGTCGGTCGGGTCGGACCGAGGCGCCCTGCCGTGATTACTCACGGCGGGTTTCCCCGGCCCGCCCGCCGCCCCCGGCGTGCGCGTCTCCACGCACCGGGCGCTCCAGGGGTGCCACCGGAATACGGCCGGCATGGGCCGTCGAGCGGCAGGAACTTCTTGGACGTAGGTTTTCGAGCGGCATTCGCGCGGGTGAGCCCGTCGTCCGAGAACGTGCACGTTCCCGGACGACGGGCGTCCGGGATTGCAACATCGCAGGTCAGACATCCCGTAGCCGCTTGACACAAACGGCTACGGGATGTCTGACCTGCGGAGATGCGGTCAAGTTCCTGTTGTGATCTCGGCGAACTCTGAGTGGGCCCAGGCGACCGCGTCGGGGTAGGCCTGGGCCTTGTCGTGCTCGGCCAGGGCGCGGTAGATGCTGGCCAGGCTCGGATTGCGGCCTTTGTGTTTCCCGGTGGGGATGATCAGGTCGCCTCGGATGGTCTCGACGGACTCGCCGGTGGCCCGTCTGCGGAGCACGGTGTGCAGCATGTCGCCGGTCGTTTCATTTCGTACACGGTCGGGATGACGCGGCAGTGCGGGGCGTGCGCCTTGATCTGGCGGGCCAGGGCGAGCGCGGCCTCGAACTGGGGGCGGACCCGGACCCGGGTCGAGATCTTCTCGGAAAAGATCTTGTCACGATCGATGCCGTGGGCCGCGAGGGCATCCAGCTGTGACTGCAGTTCCTGGGTCAGCGAGCTGCAGCGGGCGTATCCTATCCGGATGTCAGCGGTCGGCGCATCCGTGGCGAGTGGGGCCGGTGGCGGGGTGCCGGGCCGCCACGGCTGTCCCGGACCGCGATCGGCAGGGGTCTGTACCCGCAGCAGCTTTGCCAGCCGGCCGACCTTGGTGAAGCGGCCGGTGTGGTAGGCCCCGGCGACGGCGCCGGAACGGGATCGGCACGGCGAGCCCGCCGCCACGCCGCAGCGCGGGCACGGATGGAGCTCGACGTCGTCGGCGTCACGGCCGGCAAGGGGCATGGCGGATGCGGGAGGTCGGCCACACCTCGCATCGTGTCACAAACATTTCTCACAAGGCTGGAACTCGAATTTTGAGTGAGAACGAGTTGTGAGAAGGAATTGGTGATCCCAACGGTCACCGCGATGCCCGATTGATCTTCCTCCGGGAACGGAGCGTTTGTGAGAGCATGCTGGCCTTGTCAAATAGGGCTGATCATGCCGATAGCTCGCCAACGCCCGGCGGGGAGACTCAGGAGCCACCACTGATGCCCAACCCAGACTCGCGGTACGCCGCGCGCCTGGCCGTCTACGGAGCGGTCTCCACCCAGCTGTCGCTGCTGAGCGATCGCCGACTCAGCCAAGCCGTGGCGGAAGCCACCGCGCTCGGGTCCGGCATCGGCGGCAGGTCGGCGGAGCTGGATATCAGCGGGAGGCAGGTCTTCATCAAACGGATCCCGCTGACCGATGTCGAGCTGCGGCCGGAGAATGTGCGCTCGACGGCGAATCTGTTCGGACTGCCGCTGTTCTACCAGTACGGGGTGGGCTCGGCCGGGTTCGGAGGCTGGCGTGAACTGGCCGTACACACCATGACCACCAACTGGGTCCTCGGACGGGAGTACGAAGGCTTTCCCCTGATGTACCACTGGCGGGTTCTACCCGACTCCCCACCCGAGGGGTTCGTCGACGAATTCGGCGGCATCGATGGGGCGGTCGCGCACTGGGAGGACTCGTCGGCCGTCCGTGAACGCCTGGAGGCCGTCGGCCGCTCAACATCCAGCCTGGTGCTCTTCTTGGAACACGTGCCGCAGACTCTCGCCGCCTGGCTGGCCGACTCGCGGAAGGCCGCGCCGGGCAGCGGAGAAGGCTCGCCGTACCCCTGGGTGGAGGAAGCTCTGGCACGTGGAACCGCCTTCATGAGCTCTCGTGGGCTCGTCCACTTCGACGCCCATTTCGTCAACATCCTGACCGATGGCCAGCGGCTCTACTTCGCCGACTTCGGGCTTGCCTTGAGCTCCGGCTTCGAGCTCACCGCGGCCGAGGCCGCGTTCCTGTCCGAGCATCTCGACTACGACCACTGCTACACCGCGAGCCATTTGCTGCACTACCACCTGCTCGACGACCTGCGCGGCGACATCGACCAGCAGGCGTTCCTGCGGGAATGGATCGCGGGACGACAGCCCGATGACGTCCCGCCCGCGACTGCCGCGATCATCGACCGGCACGCCCCGGCGGCCATCGTCTTGAACGAGTTCCACCACCGCCTGCTCAACGTGAGCAAGCGGACGCCGTTTCCAGCCACCGAGATCAAGCACGCCAGGCAAGTCACCTGAGACGAGACCGACGAGCCATGGCTGTTGGCTCTGCGCCTCACAGGTCCAGCTCCCGTAGCTGGGCCGGGCGCAGCGGTCGCCAGCCGTCACTCAGTTTGGCCAGCTCCGCCTCGACGTCGACGTGGATCGCCCCGAAGAAGTTGATGTTGTCACTGTGCCCGGGCGAAATATGGGCAAGTACCTCGTCGGGGACGTCGCGGCCCTGGGCACGTAGGTCGATGACAGCTTTAGAATAATATTCTGTTGTCCGGGTCGCGACACAGTTGGTCAAGAGAGTCAAGCACCAGGCCTGTTCGGTCTGCTGGGACAGGTGCGCCTTGGTGACGATGCCTTGCTGGGCGTAGTGCAGATCACGGCGCAGCGCGTGCAGGCTCTCCCCTTGCTGAGCTGGCGGGTGATCTTCCGCGGGTACGCCGGGTCCGACAAGTACTTTGCGGTCTGCACCGTACGCCGCAGCATCCCCCACTCCTTCAGTGCGGTGGCCAGGGTGTTCTGCCGGGAGGCCGCCGACCACTTGCCGACGATCAACGACGCGGTCGCCTGCCCGAACTTCAGCGACCCGGCCATCCGCAGCAGGTCCGGCCACATCTCGGCGACCAGGGCCTCATTCCACCGCGCTCCGAGCAGTGGCCCTGCGTGCGGATAGAGCTTGCCGATCTCGGTCGGAGTGTCGTCCCGGACCAGGGTGACCCGGGTCAGGTCCCGCATCCGCGGCGTCAGCGCCTTGCCAACCAAATCGAAGAGGGCAAAGTTGATGAGCGTGGCACCGTGGGTATCGGTCGCGTGTTCGACGATCGGCAGATCGGTGGCGTTGCCGAGGAGCTCGTCCAAGGCGAAGTGTCCCTCCCGCGCCGTCGGCACGATGATCTTCGTGCCGTAGGTAGACCACTGATCGGAGACTTGGGTGTAGGTGGACAGCACCTGCCCGCCGTGGATGGTCATGGTCCGCCCGGTCACGCTCTTGCCGCGTACCGGGAAGCGCTGCCCATCGGAAGAAGACATGGTGCCGCCGCCGAACACCTCGGCCAGCGCCAGGCCGTAGTGGTGATCAACGACGCAGGTGTTGGCCTCGCGCAGCGTCTCCTCCCGCACATACCACTCCATCGTCCAGGCGAGGGTGTCGTAGGAGATGCCGCACGCCTCGCTCATCTTGACCAACCCCAAATTCGTGGCCTGGCTGATCAGCACCGCGAGGATGTTGCGCTTGAGCTCGGGCGAGGTGGCCAGCTTCTTGCCGCCGGCGTGGGTGAAGCAGTCCAGGAACCCGGTGCGCGCGTCCAGTTCGATCAGCAGGGAGGCGATCGGCGCGAACGGCAGCATCCCGGCCAGCTCGTCTTTGAGCTCCTTGGCCTCGGTGGGGATGTCCTCGGCCGACAGCGGGGGGGATCACCAGGTGATCGTCGTCGTCCAGGCGAACCGCGCCGGTGTCATCGGGCAGAGCGCCGGCCAGGACTGTCTCCAGATCCGCCAGTGCGGCGTGCAGTTCCTCCTTGCCTTGCTCCAGCGCGTCGGTCGCCGTGGCCGGTTTGCGGACCAGCTGGCAGAACTCCGCTCGGCGCGGCTCCCACTGCTCGGGGGTGTACAGGTAGGTGGAGGGGTCGGCGTAGCGGCGCGAGCCCGGCACGAACACATCCCCGCTGCGCAACCCGTCGCGCAGGCCCAGCAGCACGCACAACTCCCAGTAGTGGCGAAAGGCGGTGTCATCGCCCGCCTTGAGGGCTTTTTCCAGGTAGTCGGCGTAGCGAGTGGGCACGAACGACATCGGCGCGCCTTCGGGGAGCTTGCGGCCGCCGGTGCGGTTCAGCTCCTTCAACATCGCCACCGCCCGCATCAGTTCGGCCGTGCTCGGTCCGCCGCGGAAGTCGATCGCCGCCAGCACCGGCGGGGTGAACTGCCGCAGGTAGGAGTAGGAGGAGGCCATCTCCGACAGGCGGCCGTGATCCTTGGGCAGCGCCTTCCACCCGCCTGCGGTCACCTCGCGCAGCTTCCCCATCCCGATCCGCCCTCGCAGCAGGCCGCCGACCTGCTCGTCCGGGACGCCCGTGTCTGCCAGCACCGGCAAGATCACCTGCAGTAGCAGCTGCCGGGCCTCGCCGGTCTTGGCCCGCTCCACCAGCGCCTCATCGGTCTTGGTCTTTGCTCGGGACTTGCGCGCCGAGACGGTCTGGTCGAACAACGCCGCCACCTCATCGAGCTGGTCGATCGCGGCCTGGGCGACGAACGCCAGCAGGATCGGGTACCGGCGCTCCCGGCGGCGCTCCAGCCCCTGGTTGGTGGAGCGGCGCGCCACCTGGGCCAGGAACCGGCGCCGCTCGTTCGGCAGCGCCGACAGGTCCAACTGGTGCGCGTCCATCGCGCGCAGCCACACCAGCTTGTCGATCGAGGTCTTCACCGCGGTGGCGGAGGCCTCCACCGCTGGTTTGGTCAGCCACTCCAACCGGGTGCATCCCAGCCCGGCATCGACCTTCAGCAGCAGATCTAAATCCCAGCGCACCTGCTCGGTCAGCAAGTGGGCCACCTTGTGCGAAGTCAACTCTCCCGCCGCCGCCCGGGCCGTGCCGACCATCTTCGCCAACGCGATCGCCCCAGGCCGGATCCCCTTCGCCGACATCAGATACTCGCGGGCCAGGTTGAACAACAAGGTCGGGGAGTCGTGCTCCATGGCCCTGTCGGTCAGGAACTGCTCCAGTTCCTTCATCTCCTGGCTATCGGTCGCGGCCTGTTTCCAGCCCAGGTACTTGGTGACCTGGCCCACATGATCGGACCGGGTCTGGGCCCGCTGCCCGTATCCCCGTAGCGCCCCTGGATGCAGGCCCAACGCGATCGCCAGCCGGGCCACCGCCTCCGGCGGAGCCGACCCCACCTCATCGGGCACAAACCCAAGCCACGGCAGCGTCGCGACCATCACGGCCATCCCCAGCCGATCGGCCGGGCCTCGGCCCCGTCCCGGATCCACGAACGCCACATCCGCGGGCGTCAACGTGAAGTGCGTGATCAACTCATCGCGGCCGATATCCGGGAACGACCGTAACTGCTCCAACTGCTCGCGGGAGAACATCTTCTCCGACACCGAACCACCCCACGCTCTAGACCGGACAAACCGGAACAGAACGTAGCGGAAACGATCTCAGGCCCCTGCGCCGATCCCTGCATCACCGCAGCTCAGAGCTATATGTGTTGGATTCTTCGACAGGACTACCGGGACCCCTGGTGGCCGACCATGCTCGGGGAGGGGAACCTGAGCTTGTACATGCTTTTTGGCGTTACTCGTACTGCTCGTCGGGGGGCTCGATCCTCGTGAGGCTCTTGCCGGTGAGCTGGGGGTAGATGACGCCGGTGGTCATCTTGCCGAAGGTCTGCGGGATCCAGATGCCGGTGACCTCGACCCAGGTGTCGGTGGGCGGTGCCTGCAGTCCCCTGACGGCGACCTTCAGGGGGAACGCGTCCGCGGCGCAGCAGGCGATCTGCATGCGGGTGACGTACCATTGCCCCTTCTTCTTCGCGGGGGAGACGAAGCCGGTCAGTTTGACCTCGCGGTCGGTGAGGGACTTCTTGTCGTCGTCCCAGGCGCGGCCGATGAAATCGCCGATGGTCATCTCCACGGCGCCGGTGCCGGTGAGCGGGGTGAAGGAGCTCAGGGTCTGGTCGCGGGGCGGTGGGGTGTCTTCGCGGGAGGCGGCGAACGAGCCCAGCGCGGGCGGTGCGATCAGGAAGATCGCGAACACCGGCAGGCACAGCAGCCACGAGACCCGGGGGCCGCCGTGCGCGTGGTCGTGCCCGTCACCGTCGGACCGGTCGCGATCATGCGAGCGATTGTCGGCGGATGAGTGATCGTGGCCGTCTGAATGGTCGCGTGGTTTGTCTTGGGGTGGGTTCTCCTTCATCCGGGACGCCTGGAGCAGCCCGATGACCCCAAGGCCCACCAGCACTACCCCGGCGCCGATCAGGAATGGCTGGAAGCCGGGTTTGACGTAGTTGAGGTAGGTCGTGGAGAACGCCGAGATCCGCAGCACGGCGCCGCCCAGCAGGGTCAGGACGAGGTTCTGGGTCACACGGTTCATCGGGGGGCGCGGATTCCTTCCATCGTGCCGGGGCCCGAGGCCGAGCCGTGGCGTGCCTGGGGGTGCGGAGCGAGGGGACGGTGATGGGGAGCCTATAGCAGCAACCACCCGAAGAGGGTGCTCACCAGGATGGCGAGGGCGAAGGTCACCGGGACGAACCTGACCGCGAAGGCCCTGCCGAATGTGCCGGCCTGCAGCGCGATCAGTTTCAGGTCGACCATCGGCCCGACCACCAGGAAGGCCAGCTTCGCGGTGGGGGAGAACGCGGTCATCGAGGCCGCCACGAACGCGTCGGCCTCCGAGCAGATCGACAGCAGCGCCATGACCAGGATGGCCAGCCATGGCACCCCGGCGACCGGCACGGCCATGGCCGGGTTAGCGGGCAGTGCCCTGGTCCAGAACGACGCCGGGACGAACGCGGTGATCGCCGCCGACAGCGCCACCCCGAAGACCATGCACACAGATCGCCACGAAGATCGTGGCCCACGTCTGCAGCGCGGGCGCCGTCAGATACGGCGCGAGCACGAACCGGCCCACCACCAGCAGCACGATGACGAGCGCGAAGCCCCACGGCAGGGCGCCGCCCGCCGAACCTGTACGTCCCCAGGAGTCGGGGGACGGGCTCTCGTCGTCGGCCCACACGCCGCGCGGACCGGATCGAAGCTCGGGCATGCGCCCCATTGTGGAAGGCCGTCCCGGCAGCCCGGGCCGAACCTCCTCTAGAAATCTACAACGTAAAGGCGTTCGGCGGTTTCAAGATCAATAAAAGCACAGTCGACTAAAGACCGAATCTCAACAAGCAAAAGTCATCCCGGCGATGCGCCGGGATGTAGCAGTGCAGGCCGGGCGTCCTCCAGCCAGGCCACCGAAGACGCTACGAGCCGGTTGGACGAGGAGGTGTAGGCGGACTCTACAACCACGCGAACGCATCGGGCTGGGGCCGTGCCGGAGAGGATTCGGGGGCGTAGAAGTTGAACGAGTAAGTCCGATGCCCGAGGAACATGCGGCTCCCTCACCTGCGATGGAACCGCAGGTGAGGGACGACGCTTCGTAGCTTTTCGCAGGTCTCCTCGTATTCGCGTTCCGGGGTGGATTGGCCCATGATGCCTGCCCCGGCACGGAGCCAGGTGCGGTTACCATGCGCGAACAGCGTGCGCAGGACCAGTGCCGCGTCCAGTGAGCCGTCGGTTCCCGCTCGGAACACCGCTCCGCCGTAGAGCCCTCGGGGTTCGGGTTCATGGCGGTTCAGGGCCGCGAGGGCTGCGCTCTTCGGTACGCCGGTGACAGTGACCGCCGGGAAAAGTGCCGCGAACGCCGACCAGGGGCCCAGGTTCTCGCGCAACCGCCCGGCGACCCGGGACGCGAGATGCTGTACCGAGCCACGTGCCTTGACCGTCATGAACTCCTCGATCACCACCGAGCCGGGCCGGCAGATCGTTTCCATTTCCTCAGCGGCCAGTCGTACCGAGATCGCGTGCTCGTGCACCTCCTTCGGGTCGGTGCGGAGTTCGTCGCGCAGGCGGTCGTTCTCGGCGACGTCGGGTCCCAGGGATCGGGTGCCCGCGAGTGGTTGGGTGCGGATCCGGCCGTTCGCCTCTACCTCGACGATGGTCTCTGGGCTGAAGCCGGCGGCTCGCTGGCCGCCGAGGTTCAGCAGGAAGGAACGCGCGGGGGTGTTGGCTCGGCGCCCGGCGAGGTAGGAGGCGGCGAAGTCGGGCTCGTTTCCTTCGGGCAGTACCACGATCCGAGACAGAACGGTTTTTTCCAGGAGGCCTGCGTGGATGTCGGCGATGCTGCGGGCGACGGCGTGGTGGTATGCGGACGCGTCGGAGGCGATGAGGCGTTCGGCTTCCGTTGCGGCCGGTGTGGTCATCGTCGCATCGACCGGAACGGGGTCGTCCGGGTTTTGGAGCAGGGCCGTGACCTTCGCGGCCCAGGCTTCGTCGACGGCTCGCAGTTCGGCCTTCCCTGGGCTGAGGGTTACCTCCACGCAGGGAACCAGGAACGACAGGAGTGGTTGCGTTCCCGCGGCGGTGGGATCACCGTGCAGCAGGTGGGCGAGTTCGAAGGTGGCCCATCCGTACAGATAACGGGTTTCGGTAGCGCCGTTCCCGAGTGCTGTGAGTGCTTCGGTGATTCTGTCCAGTGGTCGGCCTTCGGTGGCCGCGGTCCACGTGTGTCCGTCGGCGCGGGCGACGACCTCGGTCGCGTCCGCGGTGAGCGTGACGGCGGAGCCTGCCGCGAAGTACCAGACCCCGGCGTGCTCGTAGACGGTGTACTGTTCGCCGAGGCCGGCTCTGGCGAGGTGCACGGCCGTGCGGGCCGGTTCGTCCGGGGTGTGAAGTAGGGCTGTGCATGTGAGGGCGGGTACGGCCCGTGCCCAGTCCGCCCATGGTTCGGATTGTCTGGCGGTCATCGTTGTGCTCCTTGCCGTGCGGTGTTCTCGTGCTTCGGTGGACGCGCCGGTCGGGGCCGCTGTGGTCACGGGGCCACTTCCAGCCGCCAGCCGCCCGCGTTGGTGCGCTGTCGCCAGAAGTCGGCGTAGGTGCCGCCGGCGGTGGTGAGTTGCCGGTGCGTGCCGCGTTCGGTGATCCGCCCGTTTTCCATGACGAGCACCTGGTCGGCGGCCAGTACGGTACTGAGGCGGTGGGTGATGACGAGCAGTGTTTTCTCGGCGGCCAGGGCTTGGATCGTGGATGTCAGCACGGCCTCGTTCTCCTGGTCGAGCGCGGCGGTCGCCTCGTCCAGGATGAGAATCGGCGCGTCCTTGAGCAGGGCGCGGGCGATGGAGACACGCTGACGTTGTCCGCCGGACAGGGCGGTACCGCCCTCGCCGACCCGGGTGGTCCAGCCGTCGGGCATTTCCTCCACCACCTGGTCCAGCCCGGCCATGACCGCGGCGCGGCGCAGTTTCTCCTCGCTGGCGTCTGGATCACCGATGCGGACGTTGTCCTCGATCGTGCCCTCGAAGAGGTAGACGTCCTGGAAGACGATCGAGACGGTCGCGGCCAGGTCCTCGGAGGTGATGTCGCGGACGTCGACTCCCCCGATGCGGACCGTGCCGCCGGTGGTGTCCCAGAAGCGGGCCAGTAGTCGGGCGACGGTGGTCTTGCCGGCGCCGGACGGTCCGATGAGAGCGGTCATGCTGCGCTCAGGGATGCGGAAGCTCACGTCGGAGAGCAGTTCGGCCTCCGGATCGGTGGGGGAGGTGGAGCCGCCTACGGCGTCTTGCCGGTAGCGGAAGCGGACCGCGTCGAATTCCACGTCGGCTCCGTGTGGCAGCCGGGGTTCGGTTGGTTGCGGGAACGGTTGACGGCCGAGTACGGCGTCGAGCCGTTCCAGGCTGTTGCGGGTGATCCGTATCCCGGCGCCCAGGTCGGCCGCGCTGGACAGGCTGTCGGTGAGTCGGCCGATGAGCACCAGCAGGGCCAGCAGGGTCGGCACATCCATGGAGCCGCCCAGAGTCCAGGAGACTCCCAAGGCCAGCAGGAGGGCGAAGACCGTGCGGGTGGCGAAGGCGAAGGACACCAGGCCCGGTATGCCGCGGTGAATCAGCCGGCGGTCGGCACGCGACTCGGCCACCAGGGCGTCGTCGAGTGCCCTGTAGCCGTCGACGGTCCGGCCGAAGGCGCGCAGGACCGGCTGGCTCTGCGCGAACTCCAGGACGCGGTCGGCTGATTCGCCGATCGCTCCGTCGCGTCTCCGATCCAGCCTGCTCATCACGGAGGTGCTCCACAGGTGTACCGCCAGCAGCACCGGCGCGCACAGCAGTAGCACGAGCGTGACCCGGCCATCGAAGAAGAAGGTGGCGGCCACGATGGTGAGCGGGGTGAGCACTGAGCTGGTCAGCGGACGCAGCAGGTGCGCTGGCATGTTCATTACCTGGATGACGTTTTGGCTGGCCAGGCGGCTGAGTTCGGCGGCTCGTCCGGGGGTGAACCAGCCGATGGGCAGGTCGAGGGCGCGGTCGGCGAGTCGCCGGTGCAGCACCCGCGAGAGCCGGGAGCCGACGGTGAAGCCGTTGCTCAAGGCGACGGCTTGGAGGGTGGCGTAGGCCAGTGAGCAGACGGTCAGGGCGGCGAGCCATGGCCACATCTCTCCCGGGTTCTCGCCGAGCAGGGCACGCAGCACCGGCACCAGCAGGGTGAAGGCGAGGCCCTGGAGGATGGCGGCCCCTGCCAGTACGACGAGGAGACGGTTCAAGAAACCGGATCCCTCGGGTCCGAGGGTTCGGTAGAGATGACGGATCATCGTGAGGTTTTCTCCGGGGAGGCGTCGGGGCTGTCGTGAAGGGCTGATGCCGTCGGGGCCGGGGTAGGGGTGGGGGCTGTTTCGCTGTCGGCCTGTGCTGTCTCCTGGGCTCTCCACAGCCGGGCGTAGCGGCCTTTGGTGGCCAGCAGGTCCGGGTGGCGGCCCTGTTCGATGATCCGCCCGCCGTCGAGTACCACGATCCGGTCGGCGTGGCGGATGGTCGCCAGCCGGTGGGCGATGACGAGCAGCGTGCGACCGGTGGCCAGGGTGGACAGCGCGTTCTGGATCAGCGCTTCGGAGTAGGGGTCGGCGTATGCGGTGGCCTCGTCCAGGACGAGGACGGGGGCGTCGGCGAGCAGGGCGCGGGCGATGGACAGGCGTTGTCGTTCGCCACCGGAGAAGGAGACGCCGGTGGTGACCTCGGTGGCGTAGCCGGCGGGCAGTTCGGTGATCCGGTCGTGGATCTGGGCGGCGCGGGCGGCCTGTTCGACCTGGTCGTCGTCGGCGGAGGGGCGGCCGAGGCGGATGTTGTCGGCGACGGAGGCCCGCAGCAGCCGCACGTCTTGCAGGACGAAGCCGGCGTGGTGGTAGAGGTCGGCGGCGGGTATGTCGCGGATGTCGGCGCCCCCGATGGTGATGGCGCCTGCCGTGACGTCGTGGAAACGCAGAAGTAGCGAGGCGAGGGTGGATTTGCCCGATCCGGAGGGGCCGATGAGCGCGGTGACGGTGCCGGGTTCCAGGTCGAGGTCGATGCCGCTTAGGGCGTCGGTGCGGCTGTCGTAGGAGAAGGACACCTTGCGCATCGAGATGCGGGAGTTTTGCGGGGTGGCGGGTGTCGCGCTCTGGGGCAGGACCGGCGTGTCGAGCAGCGCGGAGATCCGGGTGGCGGCCGCCTGGCCGGCCCGGATCTGCTGGATCCGGGGGCCGACCACGCTCATGGGGGCGGCGACGGCTGGTCCGAGCAGGATGAACGGTATGAGGTCCGCGGCGGTCGTCCATCCGCCGGTGACGAACACGGCTCCCAGCACGGCCAGTAGGAGCAGGACGACGGCCGGGGAGACGACGAGCAGGGCCGCGGTCGAGGTGACCAGCGTGGTGCGGACCCAGGAGGTGAAGAAGTCGGAGAAACCGTCGGTGGCGTTTAGGAAGCGTTCGTGGACCTTACGGCTTCGGCCGAAGGTCTTCAGAACGGCGATGCCGTTGGAGAACTCCACGGCGGCTGAGGAGATCCGGCCCAGGGCTGCTCCGTACTCGGCCATCTGTGCTGCCGCTCCGGCCATGGCTCGGCTGAACAGGTAGGCGCCGAGGGCCAGGGGCAGCATGCTGAGCAGCGCGAGCCGCCAGTCGAGGGTGAACAGGTAGACCAGCGCGAGAACGGGGGCGGTGAGGACGGCGGTGACATCGAGAAGGGTGTGGGCGACGAGCGTGTGCAGCGCGTGCACATCGTCCTGTACGGCGCGTTTGATTTCCCCCGCACCTTTGGAGGTGATCCATCCCAGTGGCAGGCGACCGGTGTGCCTGGCCAGTCGGCGGCGCAGCGCGAGTTGCAGGTCGTTGTCGGCGAGATGGCTGATCACCCCGGCGGCGGATCCGAGGACCAGGGCTGCGAGTCCGGAGAGGCATGCGAGGGTGACCAGCGGCCAAAGGTCGTCGCCGAGGGGAGGAGAGCCGTCGGTGAGGTGGACGGCGATCCGGGCGACGGCGATGAAGGGGATGACTCCGGCCAGTGCGCCGGCGGCCTGCAGGACGACGGCCAGGGCGAGGTGGCCCCGGACCTGGTGCAGGATGCCGCGTAATGGCGGCACCTTCGGGGCATCCGGCGGGGTCGGGCCCGGGGAGGTGTCATCGGACGTGCCGGAGGCCGCGGATGCGTCGGACTGCTGCGGGTCCCGAGGTGAGGTGGGTTGGGTCATTTGACGAGGACTCCGATTTCGGGGATGGCCTGGCCGCCGGCCTCGGTGATGCGGCGGCTTGTCATTCCCGCCTCGCGGGCGAGCCGGGTGACGTCGAGGGTGTGCCAGTCGTAGCTGTCGGTGATTTCGCGGATGGTGCGACCGTCTCGCAGGACCTTCCAGGTGGTGGTGAATCGCATGGCGTCGCCCTGGGCGGGCTCACCGCTGATCCACCACTCATAGGTCTGGCGGCCGATGGTCTCTCGCAGGGACATCACCGGTGGGATGAGGCGTGGAGCGGAGACCCCCATCAGCTCGACGACGATGAGACCGCCGTCGGGCAGCCGGTCGCGGAGCCGCCGCCACAGGGCGCCGCGTTCGGTGGCGGTGAGATGTCCGGCCACGCCGAAGATCACTACTGCGGAGAGCCGTTCGGGGAGTTCGAGGTCCTGCGCTGAGCCGTCGACGACGGTGACGCGGCGGCGCAGGTCCGCCTCCCGGGCGACTCGGGAGGTGAGGACGGCCCGCATGGTGGCGGAGGGCTCGGCGGCGATGATCTCTGCTTGCGGCAGCGCGGACGCGATGACCTCGGTGATCCGGCCGGTGCCGGCGCCGATTTCCAGCACGGGGCCGTAGGAGATGTCGACGTGGGCCAGTACACGGGTGAGCGGTGGTCCGCTGCTGGCGGTGTGGCGGGTGGCGACCATCTCGTAGAACTCGGCCGAGGGCGAGTAGTAGTCGATCATGGGGTTCTCCTGGTTGTGCGGGCGCGGCCGGATGGTCAGGGGGTGCTGGGCCACCGGTGAGCGCCCATGGCCAGCGACGGATCCAGACGTCGAAGTACTGCCGTGATGACCTCCCGGCGTCGTGGACCGAGGTAGAAGTGGTCGCCGGGGAAGGTGTGGATCTCGGTGCGGGCAGTGGTGAGATCCGCCCATCCGCCGGCTCGGTCGCGACCGCTTTGCGGGGTCAGCTCCGGATCGGCCTCGCCGGTGAACACCTCGATCGGGCAGCGCAGCGGGGGCCGGGAGATCGGGCGGTAGGTTTCGATGAGGCGGTAGTCGTTGCGCACGTAGCCGAGTACCACCGGGCGCAGATCGGGATCGGCCAGCACGTCGTCGCTGGTGCCGCCGAGCCGTTGCAGTTCCCGGCACAGGAGGTCGTCGCTTTGCCGGTGGACCTCACCGACGGTGGCGGTGCCCGGGGCCTCGCGGCCGGACACGAACAGCCGTCGCGGGCCGAGCGCCTCGCGGCGCCGCAGGTCGTGGGCCACCTCCCAGGCGACGGCCGAGCCCATGCTGTGTCCGAACAGGGCGTAGGGGCGGTCGAGCAGCGGCACCAAGGCATCGGTGACGGCTGTGACCAGCTCGTCCATCCGGTCCACCGGGGGATCTTCGAAGCGGTCTTCCCTGCCTGGGTACTGGATGGCCCACAGCTCGATCTCTGGCGGCAGCAGGGCCGCCCAGGGGCGGTAGAAACCGGCGCCGCCACCGGCGTGCGGGAGACAGATCAGCCGTAGCCGGGCTGCCGGCCGCGGGCTCCAGCACCGGATCCACGGGCCGAGACGCCGCGGCGCCGGCGGGGCGGGCACGCCGGGATGGGTACTCACCACGTCACCGGCAGCCGCTCGATGCCGAAGGTGGCCGAATCGTGTTTGAAGTCGATTTCCTCGTCCGGGGTTGCCAGGCGCAGCGTCGGCACGCGGCGGATCAGCGTCTCCAGGGCCACCTCAAGCTCCAGCCGGGCCAGGTGCTGGCCGATGCACTGGTGGACGCCGTAGCCGAAGGCGACGTGGTGGTTGTCCGGGCGGCGGAAGTCGATCCGGTCGGGGTCGGGGAACTGCTCGGGGTCGTGGTCGGCGCCGGCCAGCAGGGCGATGACGCCGTCGTCGGCGGGTATCACCGTGCCGGAGATCTCGATGTCCTGGGCGGCGATCCGCAGCGGGATGGAGTCGGCGATCGACATCACCCGCAGGAGCTCATCGACGGCGGCCGGCATCAGGGAGGGGTCGGCTCGCAGTTCCTCCATCAGATCCGGCCGCTGGAGAAGCAGCAGGGTGCTCAGAGCGATCATGTTCGTGCTGGTCTCGCGTCCGGCGTTGATGGTGATGCCCACGGTGGACAGCAGTTCGGGCAGGGTGACGTTGCCGGTCTGCAGGTGGTTGACGACGAGTTTGGAGAGCAGGTCGTCGCCCGGCTGCTCCTGCCGCTGGGCCACCAGGTCGGAGATCAGGGCGAACAGTGCGCCCAGTGCCTCGGCGACCTGCTCGGCGGTGCTGTGGCGGGAGCCGGAGATGCGGGTGACGTCGCGGAAGAACTCCAGGTTTTCTGCGGGGATGCCCAGCAGTTCGCAGATCACGGAGGTGGAGACGGCGTTGGCGTAGAGGGGGACGAAGTCGACGGGGGCCTCGGTCGCGAGCATGGAGTCCAGGAGGCCGTCCACGATGGTCTGCACGGCGGGCCGCATGGCGCGGATCCGGCGGACGGTGAACTCCGGCAGCAGCATCCGGCGGTAGCGGGTGTGTTCGGGGGCGTCGGTGCGGATGAAGGGGCGCAGCCGGGCCCCGATTTCCTGCTCGCCCTCGCCGAGGGCGGGGAAGTTGGGGCGGCGGATGTCGGCGCTGATTCGCGGGTCGGCGAGCAGTTCGCGGACGTCCTCGTAGCGGGAGACCACCCAGGCCTCGCGTCCGGTGGGCAGGGTGACCCGGGCGACGGGTTCGAGGGTGCGCAGGCGGGTGTACTCCTCGGGGGCGGAGAAGGGGCAGCCCCGGCGGATGGGGAAGTTCTGCGGGCGAGTGGCGTCCGCTACAGGGGAGGTGGCCTCGCCCGCAGCAGGCGCGGGGGTGGAGGGCACGCTGGAAGGCGTGGGCGGGTTCATCGGTCGTCCTTCGTCGTTGGCGAGGAGGGGAGAAAGAGAAGGGGGTCAGGGGAGAACGGGGCGTGGGGAGGGGACAGGGGAGGCAACGACCGGCTGCCGGGTGAGCTCGGCCAGCGGCGGCGCACCGGGCCGGGTGGGCAGTAGCCGCGCGTGCAGCCCGGACTCCTCGGCCACCTGCCGCAGCCCGAAGGGAATCCATCGGTAGGAGTCGTGCACCACGCGTAGCGGGATGTCCTCGTCGTCCCGGTACACCCGCCAGGTGGTGTGCAGCCGCATCGTGGCGGAGTCGTCATGGTCGGGAGCGCCGGAGAACCACCATTCGTAGCGGTGGTGACCGGCTCGGGCGGTGGCCATCCGGGCCTCGGGAAGGACCAGAGGCCTTTCCACCCCCAGGAGTTCGACGATGACGACACCCTTGGGGGACAGGCGTCGCAGCAGGCGCTCCCACAGCCGCCGGCGTTGCCCGGCGTCCAGGTGGCCGAGTACACCGCACAGCAGGACGGCGCTGACGCGGTCGGGCAGCTCCAGCTCCGGAGCCGCGTCAGCGGTGATCGTCACCCTGGGGCGCAGGTACGGGTCGCTGAAGACGCGGCTGGTCAGGACGGCCCGCATGCCGGTGGCCGGTTCGCAGGCCAAGATCTCCGCGTCGGGCCGGGCCCGGGCGACGGCCTCGGTCAGCAGGCCGGTACCGGCTCCGATGTCGAGCACCGGTCCGTGCGAGAGGTCCGCGCCGGCCAGTGCTCGCGCGACGGCGGGGGCGCTCGCGCCGGCGGTGTGTTCGGTGGCGATGAGATCGAAGAACTCGGCCGACGGCGTGTACGGAGGCGCCGCCTCGGTGCCCGCGGACGACTCCGATGGGGGGAGCGGCCGGGATCCGGTGTCGGTGGGGGGTTCGGGTGAGGGGATCGGTTCTCGCGCTTCAGCCGGGGCCGGCGGAGCGGGGAACAGTTCGCCGGCCGGAAGGGGGCGTGGCGCGGGAGGCCGGATGATCTGTGGTGGCCCGAGCCGTGCGGCCAGATCGGACCAGATACGGCACACTGTCAGGTCGTACTGCGCCGCCCGCAGTACGTCTTCGCCTTCGGCCATGGCCTCGCGTAGCCCGTCGAGCGCGTGGCCGACGGCCTGGGGCCACAACTCGGTGAACACCTCGCGGAACGTTTCGGTGCCGCCGATGACCGAGGTCGTCGTGAGGTCGAGGTTGTCGGTGCCCGGCCCCTCGAGCACGAACCGGCGGTCGGCGTCCCGGTTGACGTGCAGTCGTGGGCTCCACAGCAGCGGCCCGTGGGTGTCGGCCAGCGTGAGGACCCCGCCCTCGGTGCCCAGCGACACCCGATGCCAGTGCAGGGCGTGGTTGTCGCGGTCGGAGGGGTCGAGCTGGTGGTGGACCCGCAAGGTCAGCGGTACCCCGCCGAGCACTCCCTGCAGGAGGCGGAACGGCTGTGTGCCGAACTCCGCGGGCAGGGCCAAGGGGTCGGTGAATCGCCACGGGCGCAGCGAGCCGAGTGCCCGCCCGAGGATGTCCACCATCGGTTGCATCAGGTGGACAGGGGTGGCGGCGTCGACGAACAGCGGCTTTTGTTGGCCGGTGAGCCTGCGGGCGGCCTGGGTGAACGCGTGCACCGGCTCGACGTGCGGGTAGTGCGTGTTGAGCCGGTACTGCACGCGGTGGCGGCGGGCGAGCTTCAGGCATTCGGTCAGCTCGTCGAGATGAACGGGGTGTTCCTGCAGGACGTGGATGCCGCGGCCGATCAGGGCCTTGGCCAGTGCGGTTCCCTCTCCTGCCGATATCGATGAGCCGACCACGACGCACGCCGCGTCGATGTCATCCGGTAGCTGGTCGACCTCGGTGTGGTGGGGGACGCCGAGGCGTCGCGCGTAGGCGCGGGAGGCGGCGGAGCCGCGGCTGAGGATCGCGGCCAAGGTGTAGCCGGGGTGGGCCAGGACGGCTTCGGCGTAGAAGCGGCCGAAGTTGGTGCCGCAGACGACCACCCGCAGCGGGGGGTGCCCGTTCACAGGACGCCCTCCTCGGCCGGATCGTCGGCGGACCTGGACAGCTCGAACCGATCGGCGGCCCCGCCGCCGCGGAGCCGGTCGGCGACGGTGTCCGGGTCGAGCACATCGCAGGCGAAGTGCACGCCGGGCGGGACGGTCGCGCGCAGGATCGCGTCTGCGGCCAGCGCCCCGACGGCGGCGGTGAGCCGGTAACTGCTGGCGGTGCGTACCGTCAGCCGACGCCGCGCGGGCCGGCCGGCCGTGGTGCCGGTCAGCTGGAAGTCGAGCACGTAGTAGGGCGCGCGTCCGGCCAGGTCGAGTTCGGCGGCCAGGATCAGCCGGGCGGCGAGTTCGCCGAGGTCGGCTCCGGTGGCGAGGCGGCCCGGCAGCAGGTTCAGCAGGGCGCGTACCTGCGGGCCGGGGTGGACGTTGAACCAGTCCACCCGGTCCAGCCCGAGACGCGTGGCGAGGCGTTCGCTCTCGCCGCTGAGGAAGGGTTGCACGGCCACCCGGCCGGGAAAGCAGGGGATTTCGGCGTCCTCGACGGCCCGCAGCGCTCGGGAGAGGCGGCGGCCGCCGCGGACGGCGGCCAGCGGCTCTCCGTAGGCGGCGCCGTTCGCGCCGCCCGCGGTGAGGGAGAGCATCAGGTCGGTGGCCACGGTCGGGGAGCAGGACTCCAGGCCGCCGCAGTGAGCGGTCAGCGTTGATACGTCGTCCAGGTCCTGGCGGGCGAGCCAGCGCGGCAGAATGGCGGACAAACCGGGCAGCGTTCCTGCGGACAGGATCACGGTCCGGCCCTCGCGGGCCGGGTCGCCGTCGTTGAGCAGGTCTTCGGCGGCCGGGTCGTCGCCGGCCACGTCGACGCAGTGCGCTCCGGCGGCCAGCGCGGCCGAGGCCACGGTGGCCCTGAGCCGGTAGGTCGGGCCGGCGCAGTTGAGGACGACGTCGCATCCTTGTGCGAAGGCGGCCAGGCTCGTGGTGTCTTCGACGTCGGTCCGGACGATGTCACCGGTACCGGCGAGCTCCTGGTCGGCCACGGCCCGCAGCGCGTCCATGCGGCGCCCGCCCAGACGCAGCGCGCCGTGGCCGAGGTCGCGCAGTTCGCGGACCGCGGCCCGGCCCACCGCGCCGGAGGCCCCCAGCACCCCGACGACCCGCGTGCCGGTCATCGGGTCACCGCGCCGTCGGTCAGCTCGGTGAGGATCTTCAGCACCGCGGGGGCGTGCTCGACCGACAGGCAGCTGAAATGGTCGCCGCCGATGTCGACGATCTCCAGATCGCCCAGGGTGAGCTCCTGCCAGTACTCGGTGACGGCGGCCTTGCTGCCGGGGAAGGGGTAG
This sequence comes from Streptosporangium sp. NPDC005286, assembly GCF_040607515.1. Lineage (NCBI taxonomy): Bacteria > Bacillati > Actinomycetota > Actinomycetes > Streptosporangiales > Streptosporangiaceae > Streptosporangium > Streptosporangium sp. NPDC005286. The sequence goes on from NZ_JBEXGU010000024.1 coordinate 54,161, forward strand.
GCACCGTCGTGCCGCAGGAAGGTGATGTCGCCGGCGTACGGTTCGGCGGTGTAGCGGGTGATGGCGAAGACGCTCTGCCGGTAGGCGGAGAACAGCCGGGTCATGTGGTCCGGTTCGTAGCTGCCGGCCGAGGCGGGTACCGCCTCGCACATCCGGGCGATGCGCGTGGCGCGGGGTATCGTGGCCAGGTTCCGGAAGCAGGCGGCGACGTCGGCGTACTTTCCGGTGAGGGCGGCGAGTCCGCCGTCGGGCAGGACGCCGGGGCTGGCGGCCAGCACGGCGTCGGTGGCGGCCGCCACCCGGTACTGGTCGTCGGGAAAGCCGAGATCGGCCGGGTCGATGCCCATCATCACGGCGAAGGAGTACTCCGACAGCAGTTCGTCGTCGAGGCGGAACCTCGGGCTGTGGCTGCTGATGACCGTCAGGCTCTCCACCTGGGCGCCGGACTCGGACAGGTTGCGGGCCACCTCGGTGGCGATCAGGCCGCCCAGGCAGTACCCCACGACGTGGAAGCGCCTCCCGCCGCCCGCGGTCAGCGCGCGGGCGTAGTCGGCCGCGAGTTGCTCGATGAGTCCTTCGGGCGGGGCGGCCAGATAGCGGTCGAGGCCGGGGACCTCCAGGCCCACGACGTCGGCGCCCCCTGGGGAGCGCCGCCTGATCTCGGTGACCAGCGCCCGGTACGGCATGATCGTCCCGGTTCCCGCGTGCACGAGGACGGTGGTGGGCTCGTCCGCCGAACGGGCGCCGTGCAGGTGGATGACGGGATCGACGGGCGCATCGGGCCGGTCGGCCGGAGACTCGCCGGTGAGGCCGCGCAGGAAGGCGGCGAGGCCGGCCACCGTCGGGCGCCGCAGCATGTGCCTCAGCACGACCTCCCACTCCAGGTCGGCGGCCTGCGGTATCCGCTCCCGCAGCCGGCCGACCATGCGGGCCACGAGCAGGGAGTCTCCGCCCAGGGCGAAGAAGTCGTCCGTGCGGCCGACGTGCTCCACGGCCAGCAGCTGCGCCCACAGCTCGGCGAGCCTGCTCTCCAGTTCGTCCATCGGCCGCTCGTCGGCGGCCGGAGCCGCCTGCGTGCCCTCGCGGGGCAGCCAGGAGCGCAGCCGGTTGCGGTCGGTCTTGCCGTTGGCCGTGCGGGGCAGGGCGTCGACGATCTGCCACAGCGACGGAACCATGTACTCGGGCAGCCGGGTGGACACACCGCGCGTCAGCTCGCCCGCCGTGACGTGGGCGCGGTCGGCCTTCAGGCGGGCGAGGAAGAGTTCCTGGCCGGTGGCGGCCAGCGGGTCGCCTGGTTCCGGAAGCGAGATGACGTCCGCCGCTTCGTGCCGGTCCAGCAGGTCCAGCCACTGCGGCCGGGTGAGGAAGGACTGCCCGTTGTGCGCCCTGTGGTCGGTCCAGGTGCGTCCGGCGACCTCCAGGAACTCCATGGACACCAGCAGCGGGTAGTGGTCGTCGCGGGTGTTCTCCACGAACACCAGGTGGCCGCCGGGCACCAGCAGCTCACGAAGCCGGGCCAGTGCGGTCTCGGTGTTGGAGGCGGCGTGCAGGGTGTTGGCGCACACCACGACGTCGAAGGAGTTGGGGATGAATCCCTGGTCGCGGATGTCGTCGTCCACGTCGAGGCGTTCGTGGCGCACCCAGGGGTGGTCGGCGAAGCGCTCACGTGCCTCGTTGAGGAAGAACGCCGACGGGTCGGTGAACACGTAGTCCACGCCGTATTCGGCGAGGAGCGGCACCAGTTCGCCGGTCGTGCCGCCGACGCCGCCGCCGACCTCCAGCACGCGCAGCCGCTCCTCGCCCGCGTGATCGGCGGCGATCTCCCGCACCGCGGCCACGAGGGCCCGGTTGAGGTGGCGGATGGCCAGGTTGTCACGGTAGGCGGCATCGGCGGCCTGCGTGGCCGCCCCGGGGAAGAGTAGCGCGCGGATGTCGAGGTCGCCTGTGATGAGTTCGGGCAGCCGGTCGGCGCAGGTGCGCATGACCCCGAGCAGTTCGGTGCTCCAGCCGACCTCTCGTTCCAGCGCGGTGGCCCGCTGCCAGGCGTGCTCCAGATCCGCCGCGGAGGTCGGGTGCAGCCCGCCGAAGGTCGCGGCGGCGTCGTCGTGCGACAGCCGGCCCCGGCTGGTGAGTGCGCGCAGCCAGCGGCGTACGACGTGGCGGTGACGTGGGGTGGAGCGCAGCGCGGTGTAGATCTCCTCGGCGGTGTGCCCGGCGGTACCGGCGAACAGCCCGGCGCCGGTGAGCACCCGGCTCATCACCGAGAGCGCGACCTCGTCGAGCGCATCGAGGAAGGCGGTCAGTCGTTTGGTGTCGATCTTGGCGGAGGCCTCGCGTACGGCGCGTGCCGCGGCCTGGCGCGCACGGGCGGCGGACGGGGGTGGGGGCTCGTCGGACCCGTGGTGTGCTGTGTGGTGTGCTGTTTCGACGAACGCGGCCAGGCGGCGCCCACCCGAGGCGGAGTCGTCGACCAGGACCGCCCCCGCACCTACCGAGGGGTGTGCCTGTAGGGCGGCCTCGATCTCGGCGAGTTCCACCCGGTAGCCGCGGATCTTCACCTGGGCGTCTTCGCGGCCGAGGAACTCGATGTCCCCCTCGGGCAGGTAGCGGCCCAGGTCACCGGTGCGGTAGATCCGCTCACCGGTGGCCGGATCGGTGATGAAACGCTCCGCGGTGCGGGCCGGGTCGCCGAAGTAGCCCAAGGCCACTCCGGCTCCGCCGATGTACAGCTCGCCTGCGACCCAGTCGGGCCGGGGCTGCAGGGCGTGGTCGAGCACGGTGAGGCGCTGGTTGGTCAGCGGACGGCCGTAGGGGATGCTGGGCCGGTCGGTGTCCACCGCGCCGACGGGGTGTGCGATCGACCAGATGGAGCCCTCGGTGGCGCCGCCCAGGGAGATGACCTCCAGGCCGGGCAGGGTCGTCCGTGCCTCGTCGGGCAGGGTGACCGGGATCCAGTCGCCAGACAGCAGGGCCAGGCGCAGCGTGCCGTCTTGGCCGGGAGGCTCCGAGCGCAGCCAGTCGCAGAGCATCTGCAACTGGCCGGGCACCGAGTTCCACACCGTGATGCCGTGGGCGGAGATGAGGTCGGCCCAGTGAGAGGGGTCGCCGCGGCGTCCGGCCTCGGGCAGTACCAGCGCGCCGCCTGCCGACAGCGGGCCGAAGAGGTCGTAGACCGACAGGTCGAAGCCCAGCGCGGCGATGCCGAGGAGGCGGTCGTCGGCGGTGAGGGTGTAGCGGTGGTTGATGTCCTGGACCGTGTTCAGGGCGGCCCGGTGGCTGATCATCACCCCCTTGGGCGTGCCGGTGGAGCCGGAGGTGTAGATGATGTAGGCCAGATCGCCGGGGGCGGCGCGGCGCGCCGGGGCGGCGTTGGGTGCGGCGGCCTCGGGCAGCCGGTCCACCACGACGGCCGACACGCCGTCCGGTAGATCGTCGATCTCCGCCAGCCAGGACTGGGTCAGCACGGTGCGGACGGCGGCGTCGGCGAGGATCGTGTCGCGGCGGGCCGGGGGCTGCGCGGTGTCGACGGGCAGGTAGGCGCCGCCGGCCAGCAGCGTGCCCAGCACGGCGACGACCTGCTCCCAGCCCTTGTCCATCCAGACGGCCACCGGTTCGGCGGGGCGCAGCCCGGCTGCGACCAGCAGGTCGGCCACCTGCGCCGCCCGTCCGAGCAGCTGACGGTAGGTCAGGGTGCGGTCCGGGGACTGCACCGCGACCGCGTTGGGGGTGGCCAGGGCACGGGCCAGGAGCGGCTCGTGAAGCAGCGAGTCCGGCAACGGGCCCTGCGTCGCGTTGACCTCGATCCGGCGGGCCGCCTGCGCTGCGGGCAGTTCGACGCGGGCCGGCTGCTCCCAGGCGTCCTCGGCCTCGGCGCCTTCGGCCGCCAGCAGTTCGACCAGCGTGACGTAGGCGCCGAACATGTCCTCGGCGACGCCGTCGGGCAGGGCGCCCTGGCGGATGTCCCAGGACATGACCAGCGTCTCGCCCCGCTCCATGATCTGGCAGTCCAGCCACACCTGCGGAGTCTGGGTGAGTGCGTAGGAGACCTCCGGCGGGATGCCGCCCGGTGCTCCGGAGCCCAGGGCGCTGGTGAAGACGACCGGCATCAGCACGGGGGCGCCGGCCCGGCGCGACAACTCGGCCAGCACCTCCGAGCCGGTGAACAGCGGGTGTTGCAGGTCTTCCAGCAGCTGGGCGCCGGTCTTTCGGACCCGCTCGGTGAAGGAGGCCGGCGCGGTCAGGTCCACGGCGAGCAGCTCCACCGAGGTGAAGTCACCGACGAGGCGGCCGATGTCCTCGTGCAACGCCGGGCGGTCCACGGTCGGCACGTTGAGGGTGAAGCGCGCGGTGCGCGACCAGCGGCCGACGATCTCGGCGTATGCCGTGAGCAACACCGCCGAGACGGTCAGTCCACGCCGTCCGGCGCGCTCGGTCAGGCGCTGCCTGGCGGCCACCGGCAGCAGCCGCTCCAGGCGGCGGAAACGGACGTCACCGTCATCTGGGTGTTCGGTGGCGGCCCAGGTCTCGGCGGTCGGCAGTTCCGGCGGGGGCGGCAGCTCCTCCAACCGCGCCGTCCAGTACTTTCGGTCCTGGGAGTAGGCGGGGGTGTCGGTCAGGGCTCGCCGGGCCAGGACGTAGTCCCGGAAGGTGATGCCGAGCGGGGCCGGTGCGCCGGTGTCGTCGCGGTACAGGCGGTGGAACTCGGCCAGCAGGATGCGCAGGCTGGCGTGGTCGACGGTGAGCATGTCGAACGACAGGTGCAGCACGGCCCGCCCGGGGGCCCGGGTGATGTGCACGTCGAACAGCGGCCAGCGGTCGGTGGGCCCCCGGCGCAGTGACATCCTGGCGCGGGCGTCGTTCAGGGCGGCGTCGGCCTGCGCCGCGCCGGTGGTGTCGGTGACGGTGACGGTGACCTGCAGTTCGGGGGTCTTCGGCAGCACCTGCTGGTATCCGTCGGTGTGGACGACCGCGCGCAGCATGTCGTGTCGTTCGATCAGGCTCTGCCAGGCGGCGGTGACGCGGTCTGTGTCGAGTTCGGCGTAGTCCAGCTCGACGTAGGCGTGGCAGGCGACACCGCCGTAGGCGTAGGCGTCGGCCCGGCCGATCAGGTAGGCGGCCTGGATGCCCGTCAGGGGGAAGGCGTCGTGGCGGCCGGCCTCGTCGTGTTGCAGGGGGCGGCTCTCCTGCGTGTCGGCCAGGTGCCGCAGGATCGCGTCCTTGTGGGCGCGCAGCTCGGCGCGCCGCTCGTCGGTGAGGAAGCCCTTGGGGGCCCGGAAGCGCAGTTGCCCGTCCTGGGCCCACAGGAGCACGCCGTCACGTGCGTATCCGGCCAGCAGCTCGGTGATGTTCACAGTTCTCCGATTTCGATGTCGGTCGCGCCGGTGACCGTTGCGGTGATCTCCGCGCCGAGCGCGGCAATGGTTGGTGCGGCCAGGAGGGTGCGGATCGTGACGCCGGCCCCGAAACGGCGTTCGATCGCTGACACCAGGCGGATCGCGGACAGGCTGTCTCCGCCGGTGGTGAAGAAGTTGGCGTTGCGGTCCAGCGCCGAACCGGGCAGCTGGGCGTCCCACAGCCCGGCGAGGGCGGTCTCCACCTCCCCCTGGGGCGGCTCGGCATCGGTCGAGGGGATGTCCCGGGCGGCCAGCAGGGCCAGCGCGGCGCGGTCGACCTTGCCGTTGGCGGTCAGCGGTAGCGCGGGAAGCAGCAGCACCCGGGAGGGCACGGCGTAGGCGGCCAGGCGCTCGGCGAGCCAGCGATGGAGCCGGTCGAGGAGCCGCGTCGTGGCCGGGCCGGGGGCGTCGTGGCCGGCGGGGGGATCGTCGGGGAGCTCGCGGGGAACGGCGAAGGCGACCAGCCGCCGGGCGGTGCGCTCTCCTGCGGCCACCACGGCGGCCCGGGAGAGGTCCGGGTGGGCTTCCAGGGCCGCCTCGACCTCGCCGGCCTCGATGCGATGCCCGGCGATCTTCAGCTGGTTGTCCAGCCGGCCGAGGAACTCCAGGAGCCCGTCTGACCGGTAGCGGCCCAGGTCGCCGGTGCGGTACCAGCGCTGTCCGTCGTGGGTGGGGAACTTCTCCGCGGTGCGGCGCGGATCGCCCAGGTATTCCATGGCCAGCCCCGCGCCGCCGATCCACAGTTCGCCGGCCGTCCAGTCGGGGCAGTCGCGGCCGAAGCCGTCGACGACGCGGTAGCGCTGCCCGGTCAGCGGGCGCCCGTAGGGGATGGATGCCCAGCTGGGGTCCACCTTCTCGACGGTGAGGGTGTTGGACCACACCGACGCCTCGGTCGCGCCGCCCATGGCGACGAACCGGCAGGGCCGCGCGGTGAGTGCCCGCAACCGGCCCGGCAGGTCCAGGCCGATCCAGTCGCCGGAGATCAGCGCGACGCGCAGCCCTCGCAGCGCTCCGGTGTCGGCTACGGCGTGCTGCGCCGCGTCCAGGAGGAGGTCCAGGAGCGCCGGCACGGTGTTCCACACCGTCACGTCGTGGCGGTGCACGAGTTCGGGCCACCGCCGGGGTTCGTGTCGTAGCTCGTCGGTGGGCAGCAGCAGTGAGCCGCCGGCCGACAGCAGCCCGAAGATGTCGTAGACCGACAGGTCGAAGTCCAGCGCGGACAGGGCGAACACGCGGTCATCGGGGCCGATGTCGTGGCGCGTTCCGATGTCGGCGATGGTGTTCCAGGCCGCGGCGTGGGAGATCTTCACTCCCTTGGGTTCACCCGTCGACCCGGACGTGAAGATCACGTAGGCGAGCGCGTCGACCGGTATGTGACGTGGTCGCTCCAGTGGTTCATGGCTCAGCGCCTCCTGAAGGGACATCACCTGGTGTGCCCCGGTGTCGTCCGGCGTGTCGGCCTGCGTGTCGGCCTGCGGTGGTGCGGGCCGTTCGCCGAGGGTCAGGCCGATTCCCGCGGCGGTTCGTATCCGGTCGCGGCGGGCGGCAGGCTGGTCCAGGCCGACCGGGACGTAGGCCGCGCCGGCGGCCAGAACGCCCAGCACGGCCGTGATCTGCTCGGGCCCCTTGGGCAGGCTGATTGCGACGAGGTCGCCTGGCCGCACGCCGCGCTCCAGCAGGGCGGCGGCGGTGCGCAGCGCCCCGTCGGCGAGCGCGCCGTAGCTGGTGGTGCCGCCCTCGGAGGTGACCAGTGCCGTCCGGTCCGGTTCGGCGGCGGCGCGTTCGAAGAACGCCTCGTGCAGTAGCCGGGGTGTGACGGGGTCGCCCTCCTCCTCCAGCGCCACCGCCGTACGCCGCTGCCGCTGCGCGGCGGGCAGCAGGTCCGGGATCGGTGCCGTCCAGTCGCCGTCGGCCAGGTGGTGGATCAGCCGGGTGTGGGCGGCGAACATGGCGTCGAGCACGCCGTCGCTGAACAGTTCCTCCACCGCGTCCCAGGTGACGACCAGCTCGCCCGATTCCTCGGTGACCTGGTTGTCCAAGATGACCTGGGGGGATTGGGAGATTCCCCACACCTTGCGCGGGAAGCCCGAGGCCGGGGCGGACAGTCCGGCGTCGCCGACGCCGAGCGCGCTGGTGAACACCACCGGCGCGGCGGCGTCAAGGGTGCCGGCACGGCGGGCGAACTCCCGCAGCAGCCAGGCGATCGGCACATCCTGGTGGTCGAGGTCTTCGGCCTGCCGCTGCTGCAGCGCGGCGGCGGCCGGCAGCCAGCCGCCGTCGGAGCGGCGGTAGGCGGCCAGGGACAGGGAGGTGAAGTCTCCCAGGACGCGGTGGACGTGCGGGTGCACCTCGCGCCGGTTGAACAGGGTGAGGGTGAGGGTGAGGGCGTCGGTTCCGCTCCAGGTCGCCAGGACCTCCCCGTAGGCGGCGAGCAGCACGGTGGACGGTGTCAGGCCGTGCCGGGCGGCGCGCTCCTTGACGGTGCGCCAGGCGGTGGCGTCCAGGCGCAGCTGCCTGCGGGTGAACCTGGGCGTCTCGAGCAGCGCCGGGTTGCGGTCCAGGGGCAGGGTGGGGACGGGGGGTAGTTCCTCCAGCCGTGCCTGCCAGTGGGCGCGGGCCCGTTCGGTGGAGCGGGGGTCGGCCGGAAGCTGGGTGAGGTAGTCGCGAAACGACAGCTCGACGGCCGGCAGCGAGGTGTCGGGGTCGGCGTACAGGGCGTTGAGCTCGGCGTACAGGGTGGTGATCGACAGTGCGTCCAGGACGATGTAGTCCAGGCCGACGGCGAGCCTGGTCCGGACCGATCCCGAGGGGCCGGGGTAGCGCACCGCCGCGACGGCGAAGAGCGGCCAGCGGCCGGGGTCGCGGACCTGGCGGGACATCCGCTCGCGCAGGGCGGCGAGGGCCTCGTCGGCTCCGGCGGCGTCGCTCTCCTGGCAGTCGATCCGATACGGTGCGACGGTCTCCAGCACCTGTTGCGTGCCCTTTCGTACGACGGCGCGCAGCATGCCGTGCCGTCGGATGAGGGTCTGCCAGGCCCGCTCCAGCCGTCCCAGGTCGACCTGCGCGCCGTCGAACTCGCTGTAGTGCCAGGTTCCGACACCGCCGAGGGTGAAACCGGGGTCGCGTCCGGTGTGGTAGGCGGCTTGGACATCGGTGAGGGCGAAAGGCTCGTAGGCGTGGCCGGGGTCAGAGGAGAGAACGGTGGTCGGTGCGGTGTCCGGGCCGGGGGTGTCGGGCCGCAGTGTCAGCAGCGCGGAGAATTCCCGAAGGACCGGGTTGGCGAAGAGCGCGGCCACGCGGGCCCCGCCGACGCCGGCGGCGCGCAGCCGGCCGATCATGCGGGTCGCGATGAGCGAGTCGCCGCCGAGCGTGAAGAAGCCGTCGCCGCGGCTCACGTCGCGCACCTCGAGGAGTTCGGCCCACACGCCCGCGACCACGGTCTCCACCGGGCCGGACGGGGCCTGCGCCGCTACGGGGTGCTCGCGTGCGGAGGTCGTCAGGACATGTCGCACGGCCGCCCGGTCGAGCTTGCCGTTGGAGGTGAGCGGCATCGTGTCCATGACCAGGACATGCTCGGGAAGCATGTAGGCGGGCAGCTGTTCGGCCGCCCGGCTTCGCAGGAGGCCGGGGTCGGGGCGGCCGCCCGTGGGCGATATGACCGACACGGCCGCCGCCAGGCGGCGGACCGGGGTCTCCAGCACGGTGGCCACCGCGTGCAGCACGTCCGGATGTTCTTCCAGTGCCGCTTCGACCTCGCCGAGTTCGATGCGGTGCCCGCCGATCTTCACCTGGTGGTCGGCGCGGCCGAGGAACTCCAGGACACCGTCCGGCCGGTAGCGGGCCAGGTCACCGCTGCGGTACCAGCGGTCGCCGTCATGCTCGACGAACCGGGACGCGGTGCGCTCAGGATCGCCGCGGTAGCCGGTGGCGACGCTTGGGCCGCCGATCCACAGCTCACCGGGCACCTGGTCGGGGCAGTCGCGTCCACGCCCGTCCACGACGCGGGCCCGCATGTTGCGCAGCGGCACGCCATAGGGGATGGACTTCCACGAGGGGTCGACCTCGTCGACCTCGAAGACGGTGGAGTGCACGGCGGCCTCCGTCATGCCGCCGAGGGCCACGAAGCGGCAGCCGGGGACGAGGGCGCGCAGCCGGGCGGGCTGGTCGAGCCCGACCCAGTCGCCGCCGAGCAGGACCAGGCGCAGCCTGTCACCGAGTCCCGCGTCCCCGCCCGCCGCCATGAGCAGGTCCAGCAGTGCGGGAACGCACTGGACGATGCTGACTTTGTGCTCGCGGACGAGGTGTGCCCAGTGGTGGGCGTCGCGCCGGTGCTCCTGGCCGACGACGACCACCTGCCCACCGGTGGACAGCGGGGCGAAGATGTCGTAGGTGGCGAGGTCGAAGTCGAGGGCGGAGATCGCCAGCGTGCGGTCGCCGGGACCGACGCCGAACTGATCCCCCATCGCGTCGACGGTGTTGACGATGGCGCGGTGTGACACCTCCACCCCCTTGGGCAGCCCGGTCGAGCCGGAGGTGAAGAGCAGGTATGCGGCACTGTCCGGTCCGGGGTGGGCGACGGGCCCGGGGGGGGAGTTCCTCGGCGTCGGCCAGGCGCAGCACGGCTACTTCGGGCAGATCGGCGCATAGATGGGCGTGAGCGTCGTCGGTGAGCACGACGGCCGCGCCGGCCATGGCGTGGATGCGGCTGCGCCGGATGGCGGGCTGCTCCACCCCGACGGGCGCGTAGGCGGCTCCCGCGGCGAGCACCCCGAGGACGGCGGCGATCTGGGCGGTGCCCTTGGGCAGGGTGATGGCCACGGTGTCGCCCTCCCGCACACCGTGGTGTCGCAGCAGGGTCGCCACCTTCCGCGCCACCAGGGCGAGTTCGGCGTACGTCAGCGCGGATCCGTCCTCTCCGGCGACGGCGACGCGGCCGGGCCGCTCGTCGGCGAGCCGGAAGAAGCGCGTGTGCAGAACGTGGCCGGGCTGCGGGGCCGCAGGCAGGGCGGCGACGGCGCGGACCGGGAGCCGGTCGGCGGCCAGCAGCGGTCCGACGGGCAGCAGCCAGGCCTCTGAGGTGGTGAGGAGGTCGGTGACCAGGCGGCGGTAGGCGTCGAAGGCCGCGTCCGGCACGCCGGGGGCGAGCACGCCGTCGCGGACGTCCCAGTTGAGAAGGAGTCCGCCGTCGAGTTCGGTGACCTGGGCGTCCAGGAAGACCTGGGGGCCCTGGGAGATGATCCACACCGGGCGGCCGAAGGTCGCCTGGACGTCCGGTGTGAAGATCTCGCCCAGGCCGATGGCGCTGGTGTAGACGACGGGCGCGAGGACGGGGGCGCCTTCAAGGCGCGCGAGGTCGCGCAGCACCTCGACGCCGCCGTACGCGCCGTGAGCGACCCCCGCCTGCAGGCCGTCCTGCAGCCGCCGGGCTTGTTCGGTGAAGGGCAGGGCGGCGCTCATGTCCGCGTCGAGCAGGACGGAGCCGCTGAAGTCACCGATGAGCCCGGCGACGTCGGGGGTGAGCATCTCCCGGTCGAACAGCGGAAGGTTGAGCAGGAAGCGGTGGGTGTCGCTCCAGGCGGCGATGACCTCGGCGAACGCGGTGGCCAGGGCGGCCGCGGGGGTGATGCCGTGCAGGCGTGCCCGTGCCAGGAACGCGGCCTTGGCGTCGGGGTCCAGCCAGTGGTGCAGACGCCTGGAGTGGGTGAGCGCGGAGTCGGCCGCGGACACGGGCCGCAGCGGATCCACCGTCGTGGGCAGCCGGGGCGCCCGGGGAAGATCGGGGAGCCGGTCGCGCCACCACCGGGCGGCCCGCTCGCGTTCTGGGCCACGACGCCGGGCGTGTTCGGCCAGGTAGCGGCCGTAGTCGAGGCTGAAGGCGGGCAGTGGCCTGTCGGGGCGCTCATACAGCCGGTGCAGATCGGTGAGCAGGACGCGCAGGCTCAGCGCGTCGCCGGCCATCATGTCCAGGTCGAGCTGGAGCCTGGTTCGCCCGCCGGGCAGCAGGCACAGGGAGACTCGGAAGACCTCGCCCGCCGCGATGTCCAGGCGGCCGTGGGTGTGGCGCTCGCGCAACGTCTCCAGCGTGTCGGTGACATCGTCGGCGGGCGGCTCCCGCAGGTCGTGGACGACCAGGCCGCTGCCGGGCGCGCCGTAGTGCTGGCGGCCCTTGTCGTCGAAGCGGGCCCGCAGCATGCCGTGCCGTTCGCTCAGAGCGCGCAGCGCCCTCTCGAGCCGTACGGGGTCCACCCCCTCGCCGTCGAGTTCGACGTAGAAGTGGGCGGCGACGCCGCCCAGCGGCTGGCCGTCCTGCCGGCCGATCCAGTAGGCGTGCTGCATCGTCGCCAGCGCGAACGGCGCCTCCTCGTCGTAACCGGGGTCCGGGGGGAGGGCGGGGGAGGGCATGTCGATGGAGGCCTGCTGTGCCTTCTCTGTCAGCAGGGTGCTCCAGGAGCCGAGCACCGGGTCCTGGACCAGGTCCCGGAAGGTGACGGCGATACCGCGGCGGCGCCACTCGCCGACGAGTTTCATCACGGTGAGGGAGTCGAGTCCGAGCTCGAACAGGTCGCGCTCCTGGTCGATCTCGTCCGCCGGTATCTCCAGCGCCTGAGCGACCGCCTCGCGTACGTCGTCCGGCGCGAAGGCCGGTGCGGGCGCATGCGAAGGCGGCTCTGCGGGGTTCGATGTCTGTTCTGGGACGGAGTGTTCGTCACTCAAGGGTGGGTTTCCCTCCGGTGTGGGCTCTCGGATGTTCGTGGTGCTTGCCCGTGGCGTTGCGTCAGCGGAAGGACGTGCCGATGGAGCAATGTAGTAAAAATGGTTATCATTTCTACTCGTGCATCCTAAACGGATGAACGAGGCACATGCCACTCCCAGCGGGAGACGACGAAGGGGATCGCCATGACCCAGACCCAGACCCATCCGGTCTGGCCGGACGCCGACGCGGAGCGTTACCGCCGCGCCGGCTACTGGAGTGGCCGGACATTCGGCGCGCACCTACGTGACTGGGCCGCGCAGCGCCCGCAGCGAACCGCGCTCGTCGACGGCGAGCGCCGCTGGACCTACGCCCACCTGGACGCCGAGGCGAACCGGCTCGCGCACGGACTGCGGCGGCTGGGCCTGCGCAAAGGCGACCGTGTCGTGGTCCAACTGCCCAACTGCGCGGAGTTCGTCCAGCTCTGGTTCGCCCTTCAACGCCTCGGCGCGGTACCCGTGCACGCCATGCCGGGACACCGCCGCGCCGAGATCGGCCACCTGGTTCGCATCTCGGGCGCGGTGGCCTGCGTCATCCCCGACCGGCACGCCCGCTTCGACCACCGCGGGCTGCTCCGCGACATCCTCACCGACCAGGCGGAAAGCGGCACGCTACGCCACGTGGTGGTGGTCGGCGACCCGGGCGCGCATCGAGACTTCACGCGTTTCGAAGACCTGATGAACGACGCCTCACCCGTCGCGACCGACCAGGAGGATCCCGTCGCCGGCGACCTGGCGTTGCTGTTGCACTCCGGCGGCACCACCGGCCTGCCCAAACTCATCCCGCGCACCCACGACGACTACGCCTACAACGCCCGCGCCGCCGCCGAGATCTGCGGGCTCGACGAGGACTCCGTCTATCTCGCCGTCCTGCCGATCGCCTTCAACTTCACGCTGGCCTGCCCCGGCGTGCTGGGCACTCTGGCCGCCGGCGGTACCGTCGTCGTGTCGCCCGATCCGAGCCCGCAGACCGCCTTCGCGCTGATCGAGCGCGAGCGCGTGACCATCACCTCGCTCAGCCCGCCCCTGGTCCCGTACTGGATGGAGGAAGGTGCCCGCGGCGAAGCGGACCTCGACAGCCTCAGGGTGCTCCAGGTCGGGGGAGCTCGGCTTGCCGACGACGTCGCCCGCAGACTCGGCCCCGCGCTGGGCGTGACGGTCCAGCAGGTCTTCGGCATGGCCGAGGGACTGATCAGCCTCACCCGCCTGGAGGACTCCGAGGATCTCATCTGCACCTCCCAGGGGCGCCCGATCTGCCCGGACGACGAGGTCCTCATCGTCGGCCCCGACGGCCGGCCCGTCGCCGACGGTCTCCCCGGCGAACTGCTCACCCGGGGCCCCTACACCCTGCGCGGCTACTACCGTGCGCAGGAGCACAACCGCGTCGCCTTCACCCCCGACGGCTTCTACCGCAGCGGGGACGTCGTACGGCGGCTTCCCTCGGGACACCTGGTCGTCGTCGGACGGATCAAGGACCAGATCAACCGCGGCGGCGAGAAGATCGCGGCGACCGAGGTGGAGGAGCACCTGCTCACCCACCCGGCGGTCACGGAGGCGGCACTGGTCGGGGTTCCCGACGAGAAGTGGGGCGAGCGGTCGGTGGCGTTCCTGGTCTGCGCCGGGCCGACCCCGGGGACGCGGCACCTGGCCGCCTTCCTCAGAGGGCGCGGGCTGGCGGAGTACAAGGCACCCGACCAGGTGGTGGGAATCGCCGCCATGCCGCTGACCGCGGTCGGAAAGATCGACAAGAAGGCCCTGGCAGGGACGCTCTCACCGGCATGACAGGGCCGGGAAGGGGAGAGGGCGGCCCGCGCCCCTCCCCTCACGCGCCTGCGGCGGCTCCTTCGCCCCCGCCTTCTGCGGCTACACCTGGTCTCGTGCCTGGCCCACCCGGGAGCAGCCAACCAGTTCCCGTGTCACCGCGTGCTCCGGCCGGGCGAACACCCGGTCCGGTGGGCCCGACTCGACCACCCGCCCGCCGTCCAAGACGACGACCTGGTCCGCGTACCGCGCCACCTCGGTCAGGTCATGGGTCACCAGCAACACCGTCAGCCCCAGCGTCCGGCGCAACGAGGTCAGCAGGTCCAGGACGCCGGCCCCGATCTCCGGGTCCAACGCCGAGGTGATCTCGTCACAGGCCAGCACCTGCGGCGCACCGGCCAGGGCCCGCGCCAGGTTGACCCGCTGGCGCTCCCCGCCGGACAACTCGCCTGGCCGGCGTGACAGGATCGCCGGCGCCAGGCCGACCAGCCCGAGCGTCCTGCCGGCCTCGGCGGCGGCCTCTTCGGCTGACATTCCCCGCAGGCCGGTCAGCGGCCGCATCAGGGCGGTCCGCACGGACTCTCGCGGATTGAGCGCCCCACGGGAGTCCTGGGCCACCAACTGCACCGCACGGCCGCGCCCCGAAGCGACAGGCGGCCCGTCGAACCCGTCCCTCCAGCCGGCCGTGCCCCGCACCGCGCGATGCAGGCCGACCAGACAGCGGGCAAGGGTGGTCTTGCCGGAACCGGACGGCCCCACCACAGCTGTGCATGTGCCGGCGGGGACGGTCAGCGAGACCTCGTGCAGGACGACTCTGCGGCCGTGCGCGGCCGACAGATCGCATACCCGCAGCTCGCCCCGGTTCTCGCCAACGGCCGTCCGGGAGGTCTCGGCATCCGCACGGTCGGCGGGCGCGGTGAGGTGCGGCCCGACCGGCGGTACCGTCCGCGGCGGACCGGAGGCGGTGATCCGCCCGTCGTCCAGCCGGATCACCTCGTCCGCCAGCGCTGCGACCCAATCCGGGTCATGACTGACCAGCACCGCCGTGCGGTCACCGTCTCGCACCAGTTCGGTCAGCAGTTCACGCATCTGGTGGGCCAGCACGGTGTCCAGGCTGCCCGTCGGCTCGTCCAGGACCAGCAGCCGCGGCCTGCCCGCCAGGGCGGCGGCGAGGGCCACCCGCTGCGCCTGCCCGCCGGAGACCTGATGGGGACGGCGCCGCAGAAACGCCCTGTCGGCCGGCAGCCGCACCGACGACAGCAGCGACCGGACCTGCCCGGCGACGTCGGAGAGTCCGGGTGAGCGCAGCCGTACCGCCTCCGCGACCTGTGCCCCGATCCGTAGCGCGGGGTTGAGGGAGGCCGCCGGATCCTGCCCCATGAACGACACCACCCGGCCACGCAACCGGTGGGCTCCCGACCGGTCGAACGGATCGAGACCGGCCACCCGCACCGTGCCGGAGCGCCGTTCCAGGCCGGGGCGCACGTGGCCGAGCAGGCTCAGCGCCAGGCTGCTCTTCCCGGAGCCTGACCGCCCGACCACCCCCAGCACCCGCCCGGAGGCGAGGGTCAGCGTCGCCTCCCGCAGAACGGGGAGGCCGCCGCCGACCGGGGCCAGCGTCAGCCCCGTGACGCGGAGCAGTTCCTCGCCGTCCGCGCTGGTCATCGCCGCTCCCCGGATGCCGCGTCGGCGAACCAGTCGGCCAGCAGGCCGACGCAGACCGAGAGCAGCACGATCAACAGGGTGGGGGCCAGGAAGGGCGCGACCGTCAGAGAGGCGCCGGGTATGTTCTCGTTGATCATGCGTCCCCAGTTCGGGGCCGGCGCGCCGCGGCCGAGACCGAGGAAGCCGGCGGTGGCGGTGAGGTGGACGGACGCGACCAGCCGCAGGGCCGTGTCCGCCAGTGCCGGTCCGGCGATGTTGGGCAGTATGTCGTGGCCCAGCACGGCCCATCTGCTGTCGCCACGGGCATACGCCGCCTCCGCGTAGCCGGTGACGACGACCTGCCGGGTGGCCGCGCGCAGCACACGTACCGAGAACGGGGTGGTGGCCAGGGCGACGGCGGCCACAACCGCCAAATCGCTGCCGGGGAAACCGGCCGCCAGCACGAGAATGAGCAACAGCGCGGGAAGCACCGCCAAGGCGTCCACGAGCCGCAGCACGAGATCGCCGACGCGGCGGGGCGCGAGCCCCGTCAACACACCCGCGGCCATTCCCGCGGCTCCGGCGACCAGCGTCGCGCCGAGCCCGGTGAGGACGATCACCCGCCCTCCCCACAGCACGCGGCTCAGCACGTCCCGGCCCAGGACGTCGGTACCCAGCAGATGGATGCCGCCCGGTGACCCAAAGGGCATCCCCAGCTGCTCGGTCGGGCTGTGCGGAGCGATCAGCGGCCCGCACAGCCCGACCACGACCACGAACAGCGCCCCGGCCCCGGCGAGCAGCGGCAGCCATCGGCGGCGCGGTCGCACAGGAGAGCCACCCGCCCGCAGTCGCCCCTCCCGCATCAGGACACCCGTCATCGCCGATCCCCGCCCACCGGATCGAGCAGCCGTCCACAGACGTCGCCCAGCAGCAGGATCAGCAGCATCACCGCGGCCAGGGCCGTGGCGATGCCCTGCACCATCGGTATATCCCTGGCCGCGACGGCTCGTTGAAGCTCGCGGCCGATACCGGGATAGTCGAAGACACCCTCCACGACCACGGCCCCGCCGACCAGCACACCGGTGATGAGCGTGAGGGCCTGCACGGCGGGACCGACGGCGTTGGGCAGCACATGACGCAGGGCCAGGCGCAGGCCACGCACCCCGTTGAGCCGGGCCGTCTCCACGTACGGGGAGGCCGCCACATCCGCCGCCGAGACGCGAATCAGCCGGGTGGCCGTGGCCAGAGCGACCGCGGTGAGGGTGAGCACAGGCAGCACCAGGCTCTGCGGGGCGTCGAGCGGGGTGCCGCCCAACGGCACCAGGGATACCCGTGGCAGCAGGTCCAGTTGTACCGACAGCACGGCGATCAGCAGCGCCGCCGACACGAACTCCGGTATCCCCGCCGCGACCTGGGCGAGGGAGGAGAGCAGACGGTCGGCGGTACCGCCCGCCCGAAGCCCGGCCGACAGGCCGAGCAGCACCGCGAGCGGAACGGTGAGGACGAGGGTCAGGCCGGCCAGCAGCAGGCTGTTGGGAAGCCGGGCTCCCAGCACCTCCACGACCGGCCGATGCCCGACGAATCCGGTGCCCAGGTCGCCGCGGACCGCGCTGAGTGCCCACTGGGCATACCGTTCGGCCACCGGCCGGTCCAGGCCGAGGGCAGCCCGGACCCGGACGCGTTCCGCCATGGAGGCATCGGTGCCCGCCACCGCGCTGACCGCGTCTCCCGGCAGCACGGCCGTGGCGGCGAACACCGCGCCGGACAGCAGTACGAGCAGCACGGCCGCGCCGACGACCCGGCGGCCGACGAAGACCGCCCAGCTCACGTCAGGGCTGCCCGGGAAAAACCGGGGAACTGCTCGAACAGGTCGTCCTGGATGCCGGTGACCCCCTTCGCCTGGGCGTTGACGTAGGGCTTGAACACCGGCAGCACCGTGTTCCCGTCCTCCCACTGCTCCTTTTGCGCCTCGGTTCCGATCCTCTTCGCCTCCGCGGGCTCGCTCTGCGCGCGGGACTTGGAGACGAGCGCGTCGACATCGGGGCGCTTCCAGCCGAACGCCGACGGCGCGCCACCGGCCGTGCCGATCTGGTAGGTCGACAGAGCCGGGACCGGTACCTGGTACGAGGCGGCCAGCGGCAGCCGGGTGTAGGCGGCGAAGTCGGCGAAGAGCTGGCCGGCGGGCAGCTCCTTGAGCGAGGCCCTCACCCCGATCTTCTTCAGGTCCTCGACGTACAGGGTCGCCACCTCGACCATGCCCGGAGTCTCCGGCCCCGTGGTCAGCACGATCTCCATCCCCTCGGCGCCGGCGGCCTTGAGCAAGGAGCGGGCCTTGTCAGGGTCGTGCGCCCGCTGCGCGAGCCCCTCCACGTAGTCGGGGAAGCCCATTGAGGGCAGGTCGTTGCCCACGGTGGCGTTGCCGTAGAACACCGTCCTGACCATGGCCTCGCGGTCTGCGGCGAGTTTGAACGCCTCGCGCACCCGCTCGTCGTCGAACGGCTTGACGTTCATGTTCATCCGGAAGGACAGGCCGACCAGGTAAGGGCTCCTGGAGGATACGAGGTCGAACTTCTCGTTGGCGGACAGCGTACGAGCGGTGACAGGGGAGAGATCGTGCACGAAGTCGGCCTCGCCGCTCGTCAGCGCACCGGCCCGGGCGTCGGAGTCGGCGATCGAGCGCAGTTCCAGACCGGAAAGGTGGGGTCCCTGCCCCAGGGCGGCCCCGTAGTAGTCGTCGTTGCGGGTGAAGGCGGCTCCCTGCCCGGCGGTGAACTCGGTGAGCGTGAACGGACCGCAACTCGGCATGCCGGTGGAGAACTGCTTCGTTCCGTCCTTGACGACGAGGAAATTACCCTGGCACAGGATCAGGCGACCATCGGCGATCGGACGAACGGTCGGCAAGATCACCTTGAGGGCGCCGTCCGCTTTCGCGCGAGCGAGGTCGAAGTTGAGCGAGGCCATCCGAAACACCGGCAGCGTGCTGCCCGCCGCAAGGGTCGCCAGGGAATGCAGGACGTCGGCCGAGGTCAGCGCGGAGCCATCGGTGAAACGGACATCGGGTCGAAGGTGCAGGGTGTACGTGGACAGATCCTCGGACACATCGATGCCCTTGAGAATCCCGTAGCGAACGCCGTCCTCGGCGGCGGGGTCGAGATTGCCGAGGGTGCCGTGCCAGGCGCGGGCTCGTACCAGGTCCAGCGGGGTGGGGCCGTTGAAAAAGTCGAGGGTCTCGGACGCGCCGCCACCGACGAAGGCCGCCCGGAGGGTGCCCCCGGCCCGGGGTGTTCCGGAAGCCGCAGCGGCCTTCGGTGACGCGGTGGAGCCATCAGCGGAGCAGGCGGTGATCAAACCAGGCCCGGCGGCCAGAGCCGCGGCGGTCAGGGCTCCCTGGCGGAGGAAACGACGGCGGTCGAATGGGCGGGACATGGTTCTCCTTGATATGGGGGCACTGCGGTGGTGGGTGTTCGGGGAGCCAGGCTGCTCATGAGGCAGACGCGTGCCGCCTCAGCGGCTCTGGACGGGGGCGGGGGCGGGGGCGGAAAAGCGGTTCGGTGGGCGACCGCCGAGCGTGTCTTCTCAGCGGGCCGTGCTGTCGCCGACGGTGACGGCACCGGACGGGCACTGACGTGCGGCCTCTCGCACGGCGGCGTGTAGCGAAAGGGGCGGAGTCTCGTCGAGAAGGACCACCAGCCCGTCGGTGCCCTGATCGAAGACCTCGGGGGTGGCGAGCACGCATTGTCCGGCGCCGACACAGACGCCCGCGTCTACGGTCACCTCGATACCTGACCACTCGGAATCGGTCTCGAGCGGTCCCGGGTCGATTGCCAAGATCCCTTCCCTTCCCTGAGCTGGACTGTCATGCCGTTGCCCTTGACCGCGGCGAGCAGGAAAAGCAGTGGTTGCACGCGTCGGACGAACCGGGTGCGGAGCCGGCGTGCGATACAGGCTAGTGGAAATGATAACCATATTTATACTCTTGGAGGCTCACCTGTTGTCCACCGGCTCGTGGGCTGGATCAACTGGATCGGCGAGTTCCACGTCCACTCCGTTGCTGCGCCATCTCGGCCGGCGGCCTCGGCCTGACCACCGCACACCGGTGTGTTTGTTTCGGTGCGGTCCGCATCACCGCGTATGTCGCGTGGTGATGCGGACCGGAGTCTGGTCGGCTCATCTTGAGGGCGGCCCGGCCAGGGCGGTCGTGATCGGCTGGGCGGCACTTGGCCGGCTACCGGTGGGTGAGAAGGGCGGCATGGTGGTCGGTGCCGTCCAGGCCGTCGGGATCGGCGTGCACGGTGGCGGCGCGTAGCCGTGGCAGGTCATGGATGAGCCGGTGTTCGACCTCCATGGCCACGGCGTGTGACTGAAAGAGCGAAGCGAGAGGTCGTGGCATACGACCTCGGCTCACAGCACGTGACCGAACCGACTCGTTCGACCCCGGGTACCTCGGTGAGGATGTGCTCGGCCTGCGCGACCAGTTTGGGGTCGCCGCGGCGGGCGGCGCAGAGGCGGTGGCCGGACCGGGTTTACGGCCGGCAGTTCCCGGGGCCTTAACCCGGGTTCGCTGGTCGGGGGAAGGCCGCGCAGTCATCGCAGATGCCGTATACCTCTTCGACGCGGAAGCCGTCTGGTCGTTTCTTGGTCGCCTCTTCTGTCACCAGGCCGCAGGTGCGGCAGATCAGGTGGTGGTGCCGGGTGGGGCCGCAGATGCGGTAGGTGGTCTCGCCTGTTTGGGTGAAGGCGTGGGCGAGTCCTGCGTCCACGAGTGAGGACAGCGCTCGGTACACGGTTGTCAGGCCGACGGTGTTGCCTCGTCCCAGGAGTTCGCTGTGCAGTTTCGCGGCGGTGATGGGCTGGGCTTCGGTGAGTAGTACCTCCAGTACCAGTACGCGTTTTCTGGTTGCCCGGATGCCGGCGTCGGTGAGTCGGGTGTGCCACCACGGCACCTGTTGCATATCGATCGCCACTCCAGCTTGACAATGATTTTCACTTTCTACAGGGTTGTCCACGAAAGCACCAGGCTGAAATGAAAACCGTTATTGATCTAGGAAGGTCCGGCATGCACCTCATGCGCTCCGCCGCTCTCTGTGCCCTGGCGCTGCTGATGGCCGGATGCGGCGCGTCCTCCTCCTCGCCGCAGCCGGCGTCCCCCGCGGCCGGGACCTCGCCGCCCTCCACGCCTGTCACCGTGGTGGCCTCGACCAACGTCTACGGCGACATCGTCAAGCAGGTGGGAGGCGACAAGGTCGCGGTGACCTCGATCATCTCCGATCCCGCGCAGGATCCGCACTCCTATGAGGCCAACACCCAAAACCAGCTCGCGCTGTCCAAGGCGAAGGTGGTCGTCGAGAACGGCGGCGGCTATGACGACTTCATCGACACCATGCTCGCCTCCAGCGGCAACTCCTCCGCGCAGGTCATCAACGCCGTCACCGTCTCCGGCAGGACCGCACCCGCCGGCGGCGAACTCAACGAGCACATCTGGTACGACTTCCCTTCGGTCGCCAAGATCGCCGACCAGGTCTCCGCGGCTCTGACCAAGGCCGATCCCGCCTCGGCGGCCACCTTCACCGCCAACGCCGATGCCTTCAAGCAGAAGCTCCAGCCGCTCGTCGAACGCGAGGCGAAGATCGCCGCTGAGGCGGACGGCGCCGCTGTGGCCATCACCGAGCCCGTCCCGCTGTACATCCTGGAGGCCGCGGGGTTGAAGAACCTCACTCCGGAGGAGTTCAGCGAGGCCATCGAGGAAGGCGACGATGTCTCCCCCCAGGTCCTACGGGAGACGCTCGCCCTGTTCAGCGGCAAGAAGGTCAAGGCCCTGGTCTACAACGAGCAGACGAGCGGGCCGCAGACCGAGCAGCTCAAGAAGGCGGCCGACGCGAGCGGCATCCCGGTGGTGGCGGTCACCGAGACCCTGCCTGAGGGCAAGGACTACATCGGCTGGATGAGCGCCAACCTCGACGCGCTCCAGGCCGCTCTGGCCAAATGACCAAGCCTGTTGAGGTCACGGCTTCGCACGGTGAGAAGGCGATGGCCGATGGCGACGTCATGCTCAGCCTCGCCGGCGCGGAGCTCGCCTATGGTGATCGGGTCCTGTGGCAGGGCCTGGACCTGGATCTGCGGCGGGGTGAGTTCGTCGCGGTTTTGGGACCGAACGGATCAGGCAAGACCAGTTTCCTGCGCGTTCTTCTCGGTCAGCAGTCGCTGTCGGCGGGCACGCTGCTGGTGGGCGGACGGCCGGCCCGCCGGGGGAGTGACCTGATCGGTTATATTCCGCAGCAGCGGGCTGTCGCCGCGCAGACCCCACTGCGGGGCCGCGACCTGGTCCGGCTCGGCGTGGACGGGCACCGCTGGGGTTTTTCCGCCGGCGGTCGACGCAGCCGTCGGCGGGTGGAGGAACTTCTGGAGGCCGTGGGCGCGACGGCCTTCGCCGACGTTCCCCTGTCGGTGTTGTCGGGTGGTGAGCAGCAACGGCTGCGGGTCGCTCAAGCTCTTGCCACCGATCCGGCCATCTTGCTCTGCGACGAGCCGTTGTTGTCGCTGGACCTGCACCACCAGCAGGTGGTGGCCGACCTCGTGAACGCGCGGCGACGTTCCTGCGCCACCTCGGTGGTGTTCGTCACGCACGAGATCAACCCGGTTCTGGACATGGTCGACCGGGTGCTCTACCTCGCCGGGGGGCGGTTTCTGATCGGCACCCCTGAGGAGGTCATGACCTCGCAGACCTTGTCCGACCTGTACGAAAGCCCGGTGGAGGTGCTTCAGGTCCGCGGCAGGTTCGTGGTCGTCGGCGCCCCCGGTTCCCACGACCACGGCGGAGAGCCTGCAGCATGACCGGTGACATCTGGCAGCAGATCTTCAACTACGACAACTACGGCGAGCTGTTGTTCCTGGTCCGCAACTCCCTCATCGCGGGAGCGATGCTGGGCCTGGTCGGCGGCGTCATCGGCACCTTCGTCATGATGCGCGACCTCCCCTTCGCCGTACACGGGGTCGCGGAACTCTCCTTCGCCGGCGCCTCCGCAGCGCTGCTGGCCGGGGTGAACGTCGCCGCGGGGTCGCTGGCCGGCTCGATTGTCGCGGCGCTGATCATTGGCGCTTTGGGGGTGCGCGCCCGGGACCGCAACTCGATCATCGGGGTGCTGATGCCGTTCGGTCTCGGCCTGGGTGTGCTGTTTTTGGCCCTGTACAAGGGGCGGGCCGCGAACAAGTTCGGGTTGCTGACCGGTCAGATCGTCGCGGTCGACACGGTGCAGATGACCTGGTTGATCAGCACCTGCCTGGTGGTCCTGATCGGTCTTTGCGTGCTCTGGCGGCCCCTCACGTTCGCCAGCCTCGACCCCGACGTCGCCGCAGCCAGGGGTGTCCCCGTCCGGACCTTGTCCTCGCTCTTCATGATCCTTCTCGGCCTGTCGGTGGCCGTCTCCATCCAGGTCGTGGGCGCGCTACTGGTCCTCGCCCTGCTCGTCACCCCCGCCGCGGCGGCCATGCGGGTCAGCGCCTCACCTGGCCTCGTCACGTTGCTCAGCGTCGTGTTCGCCCTCACCTCGACGCTGGGCGGCATCCTGCTGGCACTGGGCAGCAGCATCCCGATCAGCCCGTACGTCACCACCATCTCCTTCACCATCTACATAGCCTGCCGGGGGATCAGCGCACTGCGCATCCGCGCGGGAGACAAGCCTTCGGGGCCATTTTCGGCTGGAGAGGAGGCGGGGCTCCCGAGTGCTCCCGATATGCGCCGTCCATCGATGCACCTGAGGTAGGCCGCCGCGTCCAGCTTGTGCCGTGGTCGCGGAACCGGTCTCCTCGGCCGCTCCCTGTCAGCCTGTCCTGATCGCCTACATCGCCTACGCCGCCTCGGCGAGAGCGGTGAATCGGACGACCTCGTCTCGCATCGTCTGGATCGATCTGACGCTTTTCCGCTCGGCGGCCCCGCCCGCGCTGGCGAAGACGATGACCTTGTCCTTCAGGCCTTCCATGCCCATGGTCTCCTGTTTTGAGGCTTCGTGCTGGATCAAAGGTTGTGAGAGGCGCGTGCCCAGTGTTCGTGCGCGAACCGGTTGACCTCGCCGCCGCGCTCCGCGTCTTCCGGCGCCATTCCGAGGAAGCCTGCATGTCCGAACGCTTCGAAGACGTGCAGTTCGGTTTCGATGCCCGCGCCGCATAGCGCCCGGTGGAACCGGACGGTGTCCGACAACAGCTTGTCCCGCGTGCCGCTGGTGAGGATCGTTGGCGGAAAGCCTTTCGTGAGGTCGCCGTACACCGGTGAGAGGAAGGGGTCGCGCAGGTCGTGACCGCCCGCGTACAGCTCGAAACACGGTAGGAAGCTGCCACGCATGACGGTGTCGACGCCTTCGTTGGTGTTCCAGGTGTCGCCGCTTTCGGTCAGGTCCGTGACGGGGCTGATCATCACGCATGCCGCCGGCAGAGGGAGCCCTTCCGCGCGGGCTTTCAGGATCGTGGCCGCCGCCAGATTACCGCCGGCCGACGGGCCGCCGATCACGATCTTCTCCGGGCTCCGCTCCTTCAGTAGTTGGCGGTACGCCGCCACGCAGTCGTCGACCGCGGCCGGGTACGGGTGGTCCGGAGGCATCCGGTAGTCGACGGCCCATACCTGGGCTTGGAGGCTTTTGGCCGTGTCCACGGCGCGGGAGCAGGCGATCATGCCGCCGTCCTGGATGAAGCCGCCGCCGTGGAGTTCAAGGTAGACACGTGCATCGTTGTGCGGGACACCATCGGGTGTGATCCTGAAGACGGTAAAGCCGCCTAGATCTTCCTCCTCGACTTGCGCGCCGTTGTACGCGCCGCCCACGCCGGACATGGCCATGACGGCGGCCTCTCGCTCAGCGATCAGCTTCTTCCACCCCTGGACGTCGTCGAGGGCGGCCCACTGCGGCTCCGGCCCGAGCATGCCCATCGACAGCATGGTCTGGGCTTCGGGGCTCACCGACGCCGGCACCGGGATGTCCCGGGCCGGGACGTACATGGTTGGACGCCCGTCACCAGCGGTCATCATGTCTCCTTTCGGTGGTTCTCCTGGTCAGGGGCTCGGCCGTCGTCCTCCTCGCCCGGCTGCGGCTTCTGAGTGAGGGGGCGGCGGGCCGAATGCGATCTCGTCCAGCGCGGCGCCGGACTCCGGTATACCTCCAGTGCGGCAGGCACAGGAGAGCTGTACGCCAACCCGTGTCTCTGAAGGATCGACCCAGGCCAGGAGCCGTGGCCACCCCCGTTCAGGGGCAATCGCGACGCGTCGGTTGCGGGTCATGGTGATGACAGGAGGATGGCGGCCTTTTCCTTCATTCCGGTTTGAACCGGAGGCGGTCGCCTCCTGCTTCCAGCGCGAGTTCACCGTCCCGGCACCCCGGATCGAGCTTTGCCGCGAGTGATCGCGCTGGGGATCGTGGCGCCCTGCCTCGACGGGCAACGGGTGGACGACGAGGTGCTCTGCCCAGGACCTGAACGCCGCCGTCCCCTGCCTTGCCCATGCCCGCAGGCGAGGCCGGCTGAGCTACGCCGCGAGTGGCCGTCGTCTCCCCCTGGCG
>NZ_JBEXGU010000025.1:0-78422 GCF_040607515.1 Streptosporangium sp. NPDC005286
GGCGGCGGGGGGGGGGGGGGCGGCCGGCGCGGCGGGGGGGGCGCGGCCCCCCCCCCCCCCGCCGGTGGTCCAGACGCCGGGTCGCTCAGAGGATCAGTTCGTAGGCCTCAGGCTTCGGCCTCCGGGTGCGTGCCCAGTACTCGAAGCTGAAACCGGGCCAGATGGTCCTGTTGACGCCGTGCTCGTCGAGATACCAGCTGTTGCAGCCGCCCTCGTTCCAGACTCGCCGGCTCAGTCGGCTCTGGAGGCGGTCGTTGTAGTCGCGCTGCGCCTCGGGGCGTACGTCGATGGCCCTGGCCTTCGTCCTCGACAGCAGGCGCAGGCAGTCGAGAACGTACCGGACCTGGGATTCGATCATGAAGACGACCGAGTTGTGGCCCAGGGCGGTGTTGGGGCCGAGCAGGAAGAACAGGTTCGGGAATCCGGCGGTGGTGATGCCGTAGTAGGCCTCCACGCCGTCCTGCCAGGCCTCCTGGATCTTCCTGCCGTTCCTGCCGATGATCCGCTGGTCCTTCAGGGTGTCGGTGACCTTGAAGCCGGTGCCGTAGACGATCACGTCGACCTCGATCTCCCTGCCGGTGGAGTCGATGATCGAGTTCTCCCGGATCTCGCGTATCCCGTCGGTGATCACCTCGACGTTGTCCCTGACCATCGCCGGGTAGTAGTCGTTGGACAGCAGCATGCGCTTGCAGCCGATCGTGTAGTTCGGGGTCAGCTTGGCACGCAGTACGGGGTCGGAGACCTTGCTGGTCAGGTGGTACAGGGCCGCCCGCTGGTGGGTCTTCATCAGGCGCGGGTCGACGGCGAAGCCCATGGCGAGACTCTCCATCGCCCAGTAGATCGAGGTGCGCAGCGTCCGTGCGGCTCCCGGCAGGGCGAGGAGCCTCTTCGCGCGTGTGGAGAAGACGAAGTCGGGCTTGGGCTGGATCCAGGGCGGCGTCCGCTGGAAGAGGTGGAGTTGAGAGACCCGCGGGGCGATCTGCGGTACGAACTGGACGGCCGATGCCCCGGTGCCGATGACCGCGACCCGCTTGCCGGTCAGGTCCACCGAGTGGTCCCACTCGGCGGAGTGGAACGAGGGGCCCGCGAAGCTCTCACGACCGGGGATCGCGGGGAAGGACGGCACGTGCAGCGCGCCGCCGCCTGAGACCACCGCGTTGGTGGTGAAGGCCTCCCCGTTCTCGATGCTCACCCGCCAGTGACGGGCCGTGTCGTCGTACTCCAGCTCGCTGACCCTCGTGCCGAGACGGAGGTGCGGCTCCAGGTCGTACTTGGCGACGCAGGCCCGCAGGTAGTCCCAGATCTCGGCCTGGCCGGAGAACATCCGAGACCAGTTCGGGTTGAGCTCGTAGGAGAAGGAGTAGAGGTGTGAGGGGACGTCGCAGGTGCAGCCCGGGTAGGTGTTGTCCCTCCATGTGCCGCCCACCTCGTGGCCCTTCTCCAGGATCACGAAGTCGTGGTAACCGGCTTCCTTGAGTTTGATCGCCATGCCGAGTCCGGCGAAGCCGGAGCCAATGATCGTGATGCCGGGGCGCGTGCTCATGCGTCTCCTTGCTGGGTTTCCGGCGGCGCCGGTCCTTCCGCGGTGCCGGGTTCTCCGGCGGCGCGGTTCGCGAAGTCTGGACGGGACGGGTGAGGCGCGGACGCGTGCGGCACGACCGAGGGGAGCATCCAGCTGTGGTTCACGCTATTGGACGCCTTGTTTATGATGGATGGCAGATCTTGTGTGGTCCATACTGGTTGAATATGACGCACCTCACATCGAGGTGATGGGCGTGTCCCTTACTCCAGGAACGCCAAAGGCGGCGGAACCGACCCGGCGCGGCGGTGGCAGCGCGCTGGTGGTGAGCGAGCGAAGGTAGCCGCTCGCGGCGGTACGCACGGACGTCCGGCGGCGCGGTCTCGGCCGCGCCGCCGGTTTCGGTGACCGAGCGGGCGATTGAGCGACCAAGCGGCCGATCCGCCACCGGCCGGTGGGGGGCGACCCCTTCAGCGGATCAGTTCGTAGGCCTCCGGCCTCAGCCTCCGGGTGCGTGCCCAGTACTCGAAGGTGAAGCCCGGCCAGATGGTCCTGTTGACGCCGTGCTCGTCGAGATACCAGCTCCGGCAGCCGCCCTCGTTCCAGACCAGGTGGTTCAGGCGCCCCTGAAGGCGGTCGTTGTAGTCGCGCTGTGCCTCGGGGCGTACGTCGATGGCCCTGGCCTTCGTCCTCGACAGCAGGCGCAGGCAGTCGAGAACGTACCGGACCTGGGATTCGATCATGAAGACGACCGAGTTGTGCCCCAGGCCGGTGTTGGGGCCGAGCAGGAAGAACAGGTTCGGGAACCCGGCGCTGGTGATGCCGTAGTAGGCCTCCACGCCGTCCTGCCAGGCCTCCTGGATCTTCCTGCCGCTCCTGCCGATGATCCGCTGCTCGTCCAGCGCCTCGACGACCTTGAAGCCGGTGCCGTAGACGATCACGTCGACCTCGATCTCCCTGCCGGTGGAGTCGATGATCGAGTTCTCCCGGATCTCCCGCACCCCTTCGATGATCAGCTCGACGTTCTCCCTGCCCAGTGCCGGGTAGTAGTCGTTGGAGATCAGGATGCGCTTGCAGCCGATCGTGTAGTCGGGGGTGAGCCTGGCGCGCAGCGCCGGGTCGGGGACCTGCTTGGCGAGGTGGCTCAGGGCCATCCTCTGGTGGACCTTCATCAGCCGCGGGTCGACGGTGAAGCCCAGCGCGCGGGTCTCCAGCACCCAGTAGATCGAGTTGCGCAGCGCCCTGGCGGCGCCGGGCAGGCCGAGGATCCGCTTCGCCCGGGGGGAGAAGGGGAAGTCGGGCTTGGGGTGGATCCAGGGAGGCGTGCGCTGGAAGAGGTGGAGGCGGGAGACCTTCCCGGCGATCTGGGGGACGAACTGGATGGCCGAGGCGCCGGTGCCGATGACCGCGACCCGCTTGCCGGTCAGGTCCACCGAGTGGTCCCACTCCGCCGAGTGGAAGGAGGGGCCCGCGAAGCTCTCGCGGCCGGGGATCGTGGGCAGCGAGGGCACGTGCAGCGCGCCGATGCCCGAGATCACGGCGTTGGTGGTGAACGGCTCCTCTCC
Organism: Streptosporangium sp. NPDC005286; assembly: GCF_040607515.1. NCBI lineage: Bacteria > Bacillati > Actinomycetota > Actinomycetes > Streptosporangiales > Streptosporangiaceae > Streptosporangium > Streptosporangium sp. NPDC005286. The sequence continues at coordinate 3,085 of NZ_JBEXGU010000025.1, forward strand.
GGCGACGCTCACCCGCCAGTCGCGGGTCGTGTCGTCGTACTCCAGCCCGACGACCTCCTTGCCGAACCGCAGGTGCTCCGCCAGGCCGTACTTGTCGACGCAGGCGCGCAGGTAGTCCCAGATCTCGGCCTGGGGCGCGAACATCCGCGACCAGCCGGGGTTGAGCTCGTACGAGAAGGAGTACATGTGCGAGGGGACGTCGCAGGCGCAGCCGGGGTAGGTGTTGTCCCGCCAGGTCCCGCCCAGGTCGCCGGCCTTCTCCAGGATGACGAAATCGTGGTATCCGGCTTCCTTGAGCTTGATCGCCATGCCCAGTCCGGCGAAGCCGGTGCCAATGATCGTGATCCCGGGATGCGTGCTCATGCGATCTCCTTGCTGACCTCTGCCGTCGGCGACCTCTCGGGCGGCACGGGCTCTCCGCCGGTTCCGGCTGCGGCGATGAGAGCGTTCCGTGCTCGTTACTATTAGATTCCGTGTCTAATTTAATGAGCGGTGGTCGCGCCGTCCATACGCGTGGCGCGGTGAGCCTCCTCACACCGACCGGTCGGCACGTTCCCGTCGTCAGGGAACGCGAAAAGCGCCGAGGGCGGTGCCGTCGGCGCTCCGGACTGTTCGGTTGTTAGAGCAGCAGGTATGCGGCCACAACGACGATGACCAGCACCGCGACCACCACGGCCGCCGTGATCGGCAGGGCGAGCGACCGCTTCTCGGGGGCGGCCTCCGGGTCCTTGCGCTGGGCGAACGCGCGGAATGCCTGGGTGTTGCCCGCGGGGTCAATCTGCTGAGGATCAGACATGGGGATGACTTTAGCGATATCGGTTGCCTCCCCAACACTGATTTGTCCACTTTCACGGGAGGCTCGTTCTCGCGCCGGGCCGAGGCGGGTGCTGAAGACCGGACCGCCTACCGGGGCGGATAGCGTGGTGTCATGCTCCGCATCCTGTTCTCCGCCCGCGTGGTGGTGCTCCACCTGCTCGCGATCGGAGCCCTCGTCGTGTGCGGGCTGCTGGGCAGGTGGCAGCTCGGCGTCTTCGAGGAGTCCGGTGGGCCCCGGGCGTCGGTCGACCCCGCCCCCGTGGCGGTCGCCACCCTCACCGCACCCGGAGAGCACATGACGGCCGACGCGGTCAGCCGCAGGGTGACCGCGGAAGGCACCTACGACGCCTCGAAGCAGCTGCTGGTGGCCGAACGCGACGGGGGCCTGTGGCTGCTCACGGCGCTCGATCTCGGCGACGGAACCTTCGTTCCCGTCGTGCGTGGCTGGGTGGCCACGGCGCAGGATCCCGCCGTGGCGGCCGTGCCGGAGGGTAGGGTGACCGTCAGCGGGCGGCTGCAGCCCTCGGAGGCCACCGACAGCGTCCAGCGCCGGACCCGGCAGCTGCCGCAGGGGCAGGTGCTGACCGTGTCGTCGGCCGAACTGATCAACCTCTGGCGGGACACGAAGCTGCGTAACGGGTTCGTGGTGGCCGCCGAGCAGTCACCGGCTCCCGCGGTCGCGGCCAAGCCGGTGAACGTCCCCCCGCCGACCCAGTCCGGGGTGCTCACCTGGCGCAACCTCGCCTATGCCGCCCAGTGGTGGATCTTCGGGCTGTTCGCGGTCTTCATGTGGTGGCACTTCGTACGCGACGCGCTGCGCGGCCGCGCGCGGGAGGACACCCCCGACCCCGCTCCCGACGCCGCTCCGGAAACCCCCGCTCTGCCCGCTCGCACCGTTCCGTGAACCGAACCCCAAGACCGAGGTAACCGACCGTGGAATCCGCTCTCAAGCCCTTTCGCATCCTGGCGTACATCGTCGGCGTGATGCTGCTCGTCCTGGTCACCTGCATCGTGCTCAGGTACGGCTTCGGCATCGAGGAGCCCTCGAAGATCGTCTCCCCGATCCACGGCTTCCTCTACATGCTCTATCTCGTGGCCGCGATGAACCTGGGCATGAAGGCGCGCTGGACGTGGCCGTACATTCTCGGGGTGATGCTCGCCGGCACCGTGCCGCTGCTCTCGTTCGTGTTCGAGCGCAAGGTCACCCGCCGGGTGGAATCGGAGCTGGTGACCGCCACCGCCTGACCGGCGGCCCCTCACGGTCCCCCGCAGGCCCGGCTGTCGCGACCCCGGAACGTGGGCTCGCGAGGCCGGGCCTCGACGGGTGGGACGGTCTTCGCGTCAGCGGCCGAGACCGCGGCGTCGGGCGCGCTTGAGCCGCTCGCGCTGGGACGGGTCGAGCATCAGGTAGCCGACGACCGGGGCGACGACGACGCCCAGGAGGATCAGCAGCGTCAGGAAACCTGGCAGGAACAGCCACGACAGGAACACCACTGCTCCGGCGCCGATCGCGTACTTCTGGATTGGCGACATCCTCAACATCCTCCGAACGCGGGGCGGACGCCCCGTCTATTTTCATTGTGCGTCGCCAGTCCAACGGTTGGACCTGCCGCGCGGTTCCAACCGAGATATATCGTGATTCCCGCTGCTCCGCCAGTGCCCTGAGCACCGCCACGCCTGCTCTGGGCGCCCCGGCACGTTCCGTGACCGTGGTCCTGCCGGGGATCGCGGCGGCCTGTCCAGATAGTGGTGGATTGGCGGTTTCGCCGGAGGCCGGAACGATCATGTTTACCGGGAACGACCACGCGACCATCTGGAGGACACGTTGTGGACGGCGCTGAGCGGGAGCCGGTGCGAGCCGAACTCGGTGCGATCGGGCAGGCGCTGGCGATCCTGGGAGACCGGTGGGTGCTGCTGATCCTGCAGCGGGCTTTCCTGCTGCGGATCCGGACCTTCGCGGGCTGGCGCGACGCACTGGGCATCTCCGAGTCGGTCCTCGCGGCCAGGCTCAGGGAACTGGTCGACCACGGCATCTTCGAGCTGTCGGCGTACCGCAACGGCCGCACCCGCTACGAGTACCGGCTGACGGAACGCGGGCTCCGGCTGTGGGCACTGCTGGTGGCCATCCAGGCGTGGGAGCGCGACTGGGTCTCCCCGGGGCGCTTTCCCCCGCTGCTGCACGAGCTGTGCGGTCAGGACGCCGAGCCCCGCCTCGGGTGCGGGGTCTGCCTGGAGCCGATGAGCGCCCGCGACACCAGGACCGAGCCGGGGCCGCAGGCCGCCTTCTCCCGGATCGGCCCGCCTCGGCGGCACCGCCGCACGGTCCGCTCCGGAACCCCGGCCGACCTGATCGGCTACTGCCCGGCGTCGATGGAGATCCTCGGCGACCGGTGGAGCACCAGCGTGCTGGCCGGGGCGTTCCTCGGCACCCGCCGCTTCGTCGACTTCCAGTCCGGCCTCGGCATCGCGCCCTCGGTGCTCACCGACCGGCTGCGCCGCTTCGTCGAGCTGGGCGTCTTCGAGCCCCGGTCCGACGGCTCCTACCGTCTCACCGACCGGGGGCTGGCCTTCTTCGAGGTCTTCGCCCTCCTGGTCGACTGGGCCCAGCGCGAGCTCCCCGCCTCCGAGGGTTCGGCCCTGTCCATCACCCACCTGCGCTGCGGCGCGGCCTTCCGGCCGGTACTGCTGTGCAGAGCCTGCGGCCGGCCACTCGAACGCCGCGAGGTCCGCTTCCTGCTGCCCGGCTGAGGTCCGGACCGGGGCTCAGCTCTCGCGGCTGAGCCTTTCGAGGATCCACCGGGTGGTCTTGAGTGCTCCCTCTCCGGTGGTGCCGTTGGCGTCTTCGGGGACGCCGCGCTGGTACTGGACGATGATCACGAGGTTGGCCGCGCGGAAGCCCACGGAGCTGTTGTAGGTCAGCTGGTTGGTGACCTCGTTGCGGTATGCCTCGGAACCGATCCCGGCCAGTGCCTCCACCGGTTTGACGTGGGTGAGGGGAGCTCCCACATCCGTCCTGGTCCGTTCGCGGGTCTCCTTGAGGAACCTCGCGTAGTTACGCCGGGCAGCCTCGTCGGAGGTGAAGCCGAAGGCGGAGATCCACAGGGTGTACCTCAGGTTCGGAGGCTGCCCGGAGTCATTGGTCTTCCATTCGCACTCTTTGCCCTTCTTTGTGGGAGTGGTGTCCAGTGCCAGGTCGTCCGCCTGCTTGGTGGAGATGAGCGCGCAGGGGTCGGGCGTGCGCGCGAAGGCGGTGGGCAGCGCGACCGGCGTGGACCCCGCAGTGGACCCCGCAGTGGACTCGGTGGCGCGGGGCCAGAACCAGTAGGCGGCGCCCAGGAGGAGCACGGCGAGGGCGGCGGCAGCGGCGGCGAGGACAGGCGTCCTGCGGGGGCCGCTGCGGACACCGGGATCCCCGTGTCCGCCGTGGGCGGGCCGGGGGGCGACCCGCTCCAGGGTCAGCCGTACCGAGGTGGCGTCGGGCCGGTGGCCGGGCCCGGCGGCGAGCAGTTCCTCGACCAGCGGGGCCAGCGGGCCGGAAGCCGTCGAGCCGCTGCCGGGCTCGGCCAGCGGCGCACCGTCCGCCGTCAGCGGAGCCGGACGGGAACCGGTGTGCGGAGCCCGGCCCTCGACGGCGGTGAACAGGGTGGCGCCCAGGTCGCGCAGCTCGTCGGCGGACCCGAGGGCGGCGACGCCGGTCAGCACCACCCGCCCGTCGGGGGCGAGCAGCACGCTGTCGGGAGCGGCGGCCAGGTGGACGCCCAGCTCGCGGGCGGCGGCCAGCGCGTCCAGCACGCGGAGCCCGATCTCGGCCGCCCGCTCGGCGGGGAGCGGGCCGTCCGCCCGGACGGACTGGAGCAGCGAGCGCCCCTCGACCGACTCCATGATCAGCCACAGCCGGTCGGGACCCGAGATCACGTCGTGCAGGGCGGTGACGCCAGGGTGCCGCAGGCCCGCGGCCGCGCGGATCTGGTCGAGGAGGCGGTCGCGGGACGGTCCGGGCGGCGGCAGCGGCACCTCGGAGATCGTGACGTCGCGGCGGAGCAGTTCGTCGCGCGAGCGCCAGCTCGTGCCCGCGCGGTCGCGGCGCTCCAGCAGGCGGTAGCGCCCGGCCAGGAGACTGGGATCGGTCACGCGAACCCTCCCGTCGCGGCGCGTTTCTCAGTCACGGCTGTTCAGCTCCTCGGAGACCTGGCGCGCGATCTTCAGAGCATCCTGCCGCAGCGCGGTTCCGGCACGCTTTCCCATCTCCGACAGGTTGACCTCGACCAGCAGGTTGCTCACCCGGAACCGGATCACGGAGTGGATCCGGTTCAGGGCGACCACGTCGTAGGAGAACGCCTCCGCCCCGACCCGGCCGATGTTCCTGAGCGGGCCGGTGGAACCCAGGAGGCCGTTGCCCTGGTCGGCGACGACCGAGGTGCGTTCGGAGACGAAGAACGCGTGAGCGGTGTCAGGGCCGCTCTTGCCGGGGGTGGGGGCCTTGTGACCGACCGCGATTCGCAACCTGCGGTCGGTACGGTTGTCGCCCAGGGGATCGTCCCAGCTGCAGTAGGGCTCACTGTTCTGGGTGGCCTTCATGGACAGCGGCGACGCGCTCGGCACCGCGACCTCGACCTGGGGTCCGGTCAGCAGCATGCACGGGTCGGGGGCGGTGGCGAACCGCCCGGCGTTCGCCGCCCGCGACGGTGCCTCGGGGGTCTCCGGCCCGCCCATGGTCAGCAGCACCGTACCGGCCACCGCCGCCGCGACCACGGCCAGCGAGGCTCCGACGATCAGGCCGGTACGGCGCGGTCTGGCCGGTGCCGGAGCCGTGGCCTGGGGTGCCGCGGCCTGGGGCGGCGGAACCTGCGGTCCGGTCGCCGGGGAGAGCGGTCCCGCCGGCAGTCCCTGGGCGACCTGCCGCAGCGCGGCGCGCAGCCCCGACTCTCCCGGGCGCTGCCGGGGATCCTTGGCCAGCATGGCCAGGAGTACGGGAGCCAGCTCCCCGGCCCGGGAAGGAAAAGGGGTCTCCTGGGTGAGTACCGCACCGATGGTGGCGACCGGTGTGTCGCGCCGGAAGGGCCCCTGGCCCTCGACCGCCGCGTACAGGGTCGCGCCCAGGGACCACAGGTCGGCGGACGGGCCGTCGCCGGTGCCGCGCAGCCGCTCGGGGGCGATGTAGCCGGGGGAGCCGACCAGCGCGTCCGGTGAGGTGAGCTGGGCGTCGCCCTCCACCGCGGCGATGCCGAAGTCGGTCAGCAGCACCCCGCCGTCCTGGGCGAGCATGATGTTGGCCGGTTTGACGTCGCGGTGCATGATGCCCCGGCTGTGCGCGAGTGCCAGCGCGTCCAGCACGGCCAGGCCGATCACGGCCACCCGGTGCGGCGGCAGCGGCCCGTCGGCGCGGATCGCGTCGTCCAGCGAACGGCCCCTGACCAGGTCCATCACGATCCACGGGCGGCCGTCCTGGGCGATGACGTCGTGGACGGCCACGATGGACGGGTGCCCGAGCCTGGCGGCGGCGCGGGCCTCGCGCATGGTGCGCTCCCGCATCTCGTCACGGTGCTCCTGAGGCAGGTGCGGGGCGAGCGTGACCTCCTTGATCGCCACCTCGCGGTGGAGGAGCTCGTCACGGGCCCGCCACACCACGCCCATCCCGCCCGCGCCGAGCCGTGCGAGCGCCCGGTAGCGGCCCGCCAGTACAGGCAGCGGGCCGGCCGCCGGGTCAGCCATCGGTCTTCAGGGACTCGGTGAGCCAGCGCGCCGCCTGCAACGCGCCTTCGGCGATCTTGCCGTCCGGGTCCTCCTTGACGCCGCCCCGCTCGTACTCGACCTCGGCGATCAGGTTGCTGATCCGGAAGACCACCGTCGTCTTGTAGGAGCCGCCGTACAGGGTGATGGGGTTGTAGCCGCTGGAGGTGAACGCCTCCTCGCCGATCCCCCGCAGGTCCTTGGGCGGGAGCGGCTTGGGGGTGGCGAACTGGCCCTTGTCGAGGATGTCCTTCTTCTTGCCGGCCAGGTACTCCTTCGCCCTCGCGACCTCCGACCCGTTCTGCTTCTGGGCGATCAGCCGGACCCGCAGGTCGTACTTCTCCACGTTGGGCTTGCGCCAGTCGTGCCGGTTGAGCCAGTCGCACGCCGAGTGTTCGACCTCCGAGCTGTTGAAGCCCGGTACCAGCTGGTTCACCTGCCTGTCGTCGAGCAGGCCGCAGGCCCGGGGCGCCGCGGCGAAGCGCCCCTTGGCCCCGGAGGGTTCGGCGGAGATGTCGTCGTCTGCGTTGGCGAGCACCGAGGTGAGCAGGATGCCGATGCTGACCGCCATGCCGAAGAGCAGCGCCCCGGTCAGCGCCACGACCGGCCGGGGCACGAGTATCCCCGTCGCCCGGGTGGAACGCTCGGTGGGCTCGTCCGCCGTCTCTCTCGCCGCGTCGGGGACGGAGGCCGGCTCGCGTGAGGTGGGGGCGTCCGGGGGGTTGGAGGGGGATGGCGGGGCACCGTGCTGGTAGGGCGGGCCCTGGGGCAGGCCCTGCCAGGCGGCCGGTGTGTCCAGGGGAGGGAGCGGGCCCTGCCAGGTGGTCGGCGCGTTCGGAGAAGGGGGCGCGGCCTGCTGGGGGGCCGGGACGTCCTGGAGGGTGAGTCCGGCGGTGACGGCGGATATCTGCTCGGTCAGGTTCTTCCTCAAGGGCGCGGTCACCTCCGCCTCGGTGACCGGAACGGTCCCGCCCTCCTGCCCTGTGGAGGGTGCTCCGAGGCCGCCCGGCGGTTGGGGGGCCGGTACCCCGGCGGCCGGGAGGGTCGCCTGCCCGAAGGCCGCCGGTGCCCCTGGGGCGGCGGGGACGGAGACCGCGGGGCCCGCGGGGCCGGAGACCTGGGAGGGCGCACCCCCGGGGGGTGGTGAGGCGAGAGGTTCTGGACGGTGCTGGGAGACGTCGAGCAGGATCTTGCGCAGGGTGTCCGGGTCGGGCCGCTGGGTGGGGTCGCCCGCGAGCAGCCGGAACAGCACGGGCGCGATCGGGCCCGCGTTGTCCAGGGAGCCGCCCGGCGACGGCGGGCGGCCCTCGACGGCGGTGTAGAGGGTCGCGCCGAGCGACCACAGGTCGGCGGCGGGGCTGGTCACGCCCTCGGGAGAGGTGAAGAGCGAGGACGGCAGGGAAGGCGGGGCGAGGATGATCTGCTCGTACGGGCCGAGCAGCACCGAGCTCGGCCGTACATCCCCGTGCAGCATGCCCTGTCTGTGCATCACCACGAGCTGGTCCAGCACGGCCACGCCGACCACCGCGGCCCGCTGCGGGGGCATCGGCCCGAACCGGGTGATCACCTGCTCCAGCGAGCTCTGCTCAAGCATGGGCGGGACCCCGGCTCCGGCGATCCCCGGCCCCGGCGCGGGAGCGGTGTGCCCGCCCGCGTGCCTGCCCTGCGATAGGGGGACGTCTGGATGGTTCATTCGCCCGCTTTCTGGTTGTTCAACGCGTTCGCGACCCACGTCGCGGCTGTGTGGGCGCCCGCCTGGATCGCCGGGCCGTCCTTGCTGCCGTCCACCACGGTGTAACCGACCTCCAGCACGAGGCTGTCCACGCGGATGATCACGTAGCTCTGCTCCAGCCTGCCTGTCATGCGGTTCTCGTAGACGTCGTAGCCGAACGACTCCTCCCCGACGGGGGCCACGGCCGTCGGCGCCGTGGAGCGGGCGGAGCGGACACCGGCCTGGATCTCCGGCCAGCTCCAGGCGCTCTCCCCGCTCGGTATGGCGCCCTGGCGCTGGTTCACGAACAGCTCGTGGGCCTGCCGGGGGCTCCTGCCCCACTGTTTGTTGGTACCGGGGAGACGCACTTCCAGTCCCATGCCCCTGGCCGCCCACTGGCAGCCCCCGTCGTTGGTGGGCTTGCCCTCGCCCGCCAGCGCGGGCAGCAGTTGCCTGGCCCTGGTACCGGGGATGAGCTCGCACACGTCCACGGGGGTGCTGAAGGCGCCGGGACTCTCGCTGAGCCTGACCACCCTCTCGGCGGACGTCGGGTCCGAGGTCAGCAGGAACGTCACCCCTAAGGTGACCCCGATGACCGCCGCGATCCCGGCCATCTCGGCGGCGGCCCATCGCATCGCACGCCCCCGGCCCGGCTCGGGTGGCCGTACCGGGGCGGGAACGGGGTCGGTGACGGCAGGGATGGCGTGGTCGGCGGGCGGCGGAGAGAGGTGCGGTGCGGCGGCTGGAATCCCGCCGACCCCGCCGACCCCGCCGACCCCGGCGGCTCCGGCGGCTCCGGCGGGCGTATGGCCGGTGGCCAGCTCCGCCAGGGAGCGGGCGACGGCGTCGAACGACGGCCGGGCCTCGGGAGCCGGGTCGAGCATGAGCATCAGCAGCGGGCCCAGCCCGCCCGCGCGCTCCGGCGGCCTGGGCGGCTCGGTGAGCACCCGGCCGATCGCCGCGATGGGGGTCTCCGCCGGGTGCGGCGGTATCCCCTCGACGGCGAAGTAGAGCGTGGCGCCGAGGGACCACAGGTCGGAGGCGGGGCCGCCGCGCTCGCCGCGCAGCTGTTCCGGCGCGATGTAGTTGGGCGAGCCGATCAGGTGGCCGGTCCGGCCCGAGGTGACCTCGCCGTCGACGACCGCGATGCCGAAGTCGGTGAGGACCGCCTTGCCGGTCCTGGCGAGGAAGACGTTGCCCGGTTTCACGTCGCGGTGGACCACCCCGGCGGCGTGGGCGGCGCCGAGCGCGCTGAGGATGCCCACGCCGATCCTGGCCACCTGGTGCACCGGCAGCGGGCTCCGGTCGCGGACCGTCTGCTCCAGGGACGCGCCCGACAGCAGCTCCATGACGAGCCAGGGCCGTTCCTGGTCGATGACCACGTCGTGGACGGTCACGATCGAGGGATGCTTGAGCCGGGCGGCGAGGTTGGCCTCGCGAAGCGCCGAGGCGAGGACCTCCTGCCGCCTGGCGGGATCGAGGTCGGGCGGGAGCCGCACCTCCTTCACCGCCACGTCACGGCCGAGCATCTCGTCGGCGGCGAGCCAGACCGTGCCCGCCCCGCCCTCGGAGAGAGGGTTGAGCAGCCGATAGCGGTCCGCCAGCACTTGAGTGTCGATCCTGCTCACCCCGTTCGCTATCCCATCGCGGACAGCAACATAGTCACTTAGCGGCACATGAACCAATGAAAAGGGATTCCGCCTGCCGCATTGAGCCCTGGTTTCCGCTTACGCGGTGTCATGGGCATCCTCACAACGCGATGGAGCCGGGACCGGGCGCCCGCACATTTCGATCGATCGAGCGTGCCGCCGACGGCCTGGAGCTGAGATCAGGCGCTCGTACGGGTGGGGGAGGTCATGTCTCCCGGTTCGACCGAGCCGCCGCTCGAATCATTGGAAATCAGACCATCTCTCGTGGGCGGTCCACAGGCGCTGCCAGAGTTTGGCGCGTTCGGCAGAGGTGACGTCGGACAGATGGAGGGCGAAGACGTCGGCCAGTATCTCGAAGTAGTCACGTTCGGTCTGCGCGGTCAGGGTGTGCTCGCGGTCGCCGACACGGGTGAGGACCAGGCCCCGCATCGCGTCGACACCGCTCGCGTCGCGCCGCTGGACCGTGGCCACCCGGACGAAGCCCGACTCGGGGGAGGTGGACAGGAACTCGTGCATCGCGGCGAACTCCGACATCTCGGCGGGTCCGATGCGGAAGTCCATGCCGAGGAAGCCGCCGCGCGGGTCGTGGTCGAACCGCCATCCGCCGGGCTCCACCTCGGAGGGGCGCAGGCCGTAGGTGAAGGGGCCCTGCCGGTAGGTGCCCTCGACGAGCGGGAGCGGGTCGTGGATCGCGTCGCCGAGGCCCTGGTCGACCAGCCACTCGCCTTTGGGGTTGTCCGGGCAGGACAGGCCGGAGACGGTGAGTACGAGATGACCGCCGTCTATGTTCGGCGACCCCTCGGCCTTGCCCTGCACCCCGCCCACGTGCCTCCTCACCCGGTAGCCGAGCGCCTCCAGCAGCAGGGAGAACGCCCCGTTGAGGTGGTAGCAGTAGCCGCCCCGGCCCCCGATGATCCGCGCGGCCGACTCCGCGGGGTCGACGGTCGTCGGCCGGCCCAGCCAGATCTCCAGGCATTCGTACGGCACTCGCTGCACGTGTGCCCGGTGTAGCAGGTGCAGTGACTCCACGCTCGGGGGTCCGTCGACCCTGACGCCGATCCTGCGGAGGTACGCGGTGACATCGATCACTCCGTCACGGTAACGCCGGAACGGTCGTGGACCTAGCGATGCCGGGGCGTGGCGCGTCCGGTGAGGGCAGGCACGGCGCACGGCCCGGGTACCGACACGGCCGGCGCCGGGGGTAGGCCGTATGGCGCCGGCCACCCGGTCGCCGGTCCCGCCGGGACGATGCCCGTTTATCCGGTTGAGGATGGGACGGGCACATCGGTAGCCTGGCCGTCCCTTCGAGCGTGAGGAGGTGAGGAGCACATGTTCGCCGCCCTGGTCACGCGCTCCCGCCTCGGGCGACAGGCCGCCTGAGACCCGGGAAGCGCACCCGCTTTCTGGAGCTTTCCTTGTCCGAACTGCTTTTCCGTCCGCTCGACGCGGACGAGTTCGACCTGTTCCACCGTTACGGCGCGCTGCCCGCCTCCGGCGTGGGCGCCCGCAACCTGCCCTTCGACAAGCTCGACTACCGGTCCGGATGGGTCTGGGTCGCGCTGCGCGGCGACGAGGTCGTCGCCAGGGCCGGATTCTGGGGGCCTCCAGGCTCCGAGCATCCCTTCAGCCTCGACTGGTTCGACCCCGGGTTCGGGCCCGACCGGGTCGAGGTGGGCGCCGCCCTGCTGCGGGCCGCGTACGCGGCGCTGGTCACGCCCGGGTACGCCACGCCGTCCGGCACCCGGCCCGACTACCACCTGTTCCTGCCCGCCGACTGGCGTGAGCGTCCCGACGCGCTCGCCGACGCCTCCGACCGGATCGCCGCCGCCGAGCGGGCCGGGTTGCGGCAGTCCGTCGAGCGGCTCAACCTGCGCTGGTCTCCCGAGTACGGCCTGCCGCCCAGGCCCGCCCGGCTCACCTTCGCCCCGGTGGACGACGACGAGGTGATGCTGGACCTGCTGGCACGCGTCACCGAGGGCAGTCTCGACGACTGGGACCGGCGCCACCTCGCGGAGCAGGGCGCGCGGGCGACGGCCGAGCAGACCGTGACCGACGTCGCGAACATGCCGGGCGGGCGTGGCCGGTGGCGGCTCGCCCGTGACACGTCGGGGGAACTCGTCGGCGTCGTGATGCCCACCCGCAACTCCAGGAGCGCCACGATCGGCTATCTCGGGGTGGACCCGGCCCACCGCGGCCATGGCTACGCCGACGACCTGGCCATCGAGGCGTTGCACATCTTCAGCGCCGAGGGTGAGCCCGAGGTGAACGACAACACCGATGTGGGCAACAAGCCGATGGCCGCCTCGTTCGCCCGGATCGGCTACCGGATCACCGGCCGCCGCCTGATCCTCGCCTGACCTCCGGCCCGGGCGGGGCCTTCGATCTCGCGGAGGTCCCGCCCGGTGGCGATGGCGAGCCTGGTGAGTGCGCAGAACCTTCACAATTCACCGCAGGTCTTCTGCACGGCTCCGGTCTACGCTGCCGAGCATGGCAACCCCTCAGCAACGACGTGTCCTCGTGGTCGAGGACGACGAGACGATCGCGCGGGCCGTACGCCACAGGCTGGCCGCCGAGGGCTTCGACGTGCTGGTCGTCGGGGACGGGGAGGCGGCGCTGGTCGCCTACGCGAAGACGGGGCCCGACGTGGTGGTGCTCGACCGGCTGCTGCCCGGCCTCGACGGTCTCGAGGTGTGCCGGCGGATGCAGGCGGCCAGACCGGTCCCGGTGCTCATGCTCACCGCACTGGGCGAGGAGACCGACCTGCTCGTGGGGCTCGGGGTCGGGGCCGACGACTACATGGCCAAGCCGTTCAGCATGCGCGAGCTGGTCGCCCGGGTGCACGCCCTGCTCCGCCGGGTCGAGCGGGCCTCCCAGCTGGCCGTGGCCGACACGGTCATCCGCGTCGCCGACGTCGAGATAGACACCGCCGAGCGCCGGGTCTACGTGCGGGGCGACGAGGCCCAGCTGACCAGGACCGAGTTCGACCTGCTCTGCCGCCTCGCCGAGCGCCCCGGCCAGGTCTTCGAGCGGGAGCGGCTGCTGGCGGACATCTGGGGCTTCTCCGAGGCCGCGGCGACCCGTACCGTCGACAGCCACGTCCGTGCCCTGCGCCGCAAGCTCGGCCCCGGCGTCGTCCGTACCGTTCACGGCGTCGGTTACGCCCTCGTCCGGCAGTGAACGCACGCCCGGGGGCACCCCTCGCCGGCTCAGACCGCCCCGGCGACCTCAGGTTCGCGACCTCCGCTGCGGAACGGAGCACAGACAAGCGGTGAACACGTATCACGCCGTCGACGCGGGTTCCGATACGGCCCTGAAACGCGCTCGCGTCCGGCGGGGATTCCGTCCGCGCCGGGCGGGGAGCCCCCGGTCCGAACCGATCGCCCTCCCCGGCACTCAACCCCTTTATGCCCTTTCCCTCCGACACCGGGATGCGCCGACCCTTGAGACCTCTCGACTTCCTTGGCCGGATCAAGGTGAAGCTCGGCATGGTGATCCTGCTGGCCGTGGTGGCGGCGTTCGTCGTCAACGAGGTCGGCCTCAACGCCGGCTACTCGCGCAACGTGCGCGTCGCGGTGGCCGCCGTGTTCGCGCTGATCATGGTGCAACTGCTCGCGCGGGGGATGACCAAGCCGCTCCGCGAGATGGCCGCCGCCGCGCAGACCATCGCCAAGGGCCGGTACGGCCTGCGGGTCACCGCGACCTCCCGTGACGAGGTCGGCGAGCTCGCCCGAGCCTTCAACGCGATGGCCGCCGATCTGGGCGAGGTCGACCGGCAGCGGCGGGATCTGGTGGCCAACGTCAGCCACGAGCTCCGCACGCCGATCACCGCGCTCCGGGCGGTGCTGGAGAACGTGGTCGACGGGGTCTCGGAGCCCGATCCCGTCACCCTCGGCACCGCGCTCGCCCAGACCGAGCGGCTGGGCCGGTTGGTCGCGCAGCTGCTCGACCTGTCCCGGCTGGAGTCCGGTGCCCGGCTGATCGAACGTGAGGACGTCGAGCTGCGCCCGCTCTGCGAGCAGGCCCTCCGGGAGGCCGTGCTGGCCAGGGAGGGCGTGGCGGCCCGCTGCGAGGTCCCGGAAGGACTGAGCGTGCGCGCCGACCCGGACCTGCTCGCGCAGGTCCTCGCCAACCTGCTGGACAACGCGGTGCGGCACAGTCCCGACGGCGGGACCGTGGTGCTGGCGGCGGCGGCCAGGGGAGAGGGCGTCCGGCTCCGGGTGAGCGACCAGGGACCGGGGATCGCGGCCGAGGACCGGGCGCGGGCGTTCGAGCGCTTCTCCCGCCTGGACGCCGGACGGGCCGCCGACGACGGCGGCGCCGGGCTGGGCCTGGCCATCACCAAGGAGATCGTCGAACTCCACGGCGGCTCCATCCACGTCGAAGACGATCCCGGCTGCCACATAGTGACCGACCTTCCGGAAAGGATTGAGATGAACCCCCCGTCTCCGCCTGCCAAGGACGATTCCTCCTCCGAGGTGAACTCCGCGGCGGTGCACGACGGCGCCCCGGACAAGGCTCCTGCGAGTAAGGCTCATACGCCTTCTGTATCGGACAGGACCCCTGTGCGCGAGATCGCGGATCCCGTCGTCCCGACGCCTTCCGCCCCTGGAAAGGCCCAGGTGAGCGAGGTCCCCGAGGACCTCGCCGCCGCCACGCCTTCCGCCCCGCACGCGAGCGGCACAGCAACGGGGATCGGCGAGCGTCACGAGGTCACCGGGAGCGCTCAGGAACGGGAACCTCATGAGATCTCAGGGGATGCTCAGCAGCCGGATCCTCGCGAGGCCGCCGGGATCGACTCCGGTTCCGGTGAACCGGCCGGGGCCGACAAGGCATCCGGGGCCTTGGGGCCGACCGTGACCGGTGCTCCTCGACGGGAGGTCGCCGCCGGGGAGCCTGGGCACCAGGTGGTGTCCGTCCCCATGTCCGCCCCCACGGACTCCGAAGCCTCCGCTCCCGAGTCCGACGCGCCCGCCGTGCCACCTCCTCCGTCCTCTTCGCCCGCGCAGCCGTTTCCCCCCCAGCCGGTCCTCGTCCGGGACAGGCGGGACGGGGACGTGCGCCGGGAGCAGGTCGTGGTGCGGAACTGGCTCGGGGCCTTCAGCGGTCTCTTCCTCGGGGGTGTCGCCGGGCTGGTCTGCGCGGTGATCGTGGGTATCGGCCTCGCGAGCATCGACGTCCTGCTGGCCGCGTTCGTCGGTGCCGTCCTCTTCATGATCGGCGTGTTCGTCGGCACGGTCATCGGCGCGACCACGCCCACCAACGAGATCTGGTCCGCCGGCGAACCGCTCTCGCACCGGCCTCCCGCGCGGGGACCCGTCGCGCAGCGCGTCACCGTACCGGAGGTCCAGGAGAAGGAGGGAGCGGCGCAGCCGGTGGGCGCCAGGAGCGGCTCCCCGGGAGCCCCGGGGGGTTTCGCGCCGATCCGGGAGGAATACCGACCGGCTGTTCAGCCACCGGGAAGACCCGGAGGCTCCGGCGGGTACGAGGCGCCGCCGGTCTTCCCCCGGCCCGACCTGCCGGACACTCCCCGGTGGGTGCTGCCGGTCTCCGCCGCCGTCGGGCTGCTCGCCGCGATCGCGGTGCCGTACAGCAGGGCCGGTCTCGGACTCGTGCTGGTGTCGGTCGCCATGGGGGCGGCGGCGATTCCCGCGGTGCGCAGCAGGATCACCCCGTGGTCGGCGGGGATGGGGGCGATCGCCTACGGGCTGGTCGCGACGGTGATGTTCAGGGACGCCGACTGGCTGGTCGGGGTGGTCCTGCTGGCCGGGTTCCTGCTGGCCGCGCTCGCTCTGTCGGGGGCCGGGCGCGGCTGGCTCGGGGTGCTCAGGGGAGGCGCGTCGGTGCTCCTCGGCCTGCTGCCGGTGCCGTGGTTCCTCGGTGCGAGGCTGAAGGGTCTCGCGGACCGCAGGAGGGTGGTCCCCCTGCTGTTCGGGGGCGGACTGACCGTCGTGCTGCTGGCGGTGTTCGGGGCGCTGTTCGCCTCGGCGGACGCGGTCTTCGCCGAGGCCGTCCAGCAGGTGTTCAGCGCGCAGGCCTGGGCCGAGTCGCTGCCGCTGCGGATCCTGCTCTTCGTGGTCTTCGCGGTCGTGGTGGCCTCTGCCGTGCTGGTCGGCCTGCGGCCGGTGGCCGAGCCGAAGGCCCCCGACCTGAAGGTCACGGTCGGCCGCGGTATCTGGGTGACCCCGCTGACGGCGCTCAACCTGCTGTTCGCCACGTTCGTGGGGATGCAGCTCACCGTGCTGTTCGGCACCACCCGGTGGGTGGTCTCCGCCACCGGGCTGACCTACGCCGAGTACGCGCGTTCGGGATTCTTCCAGCTCGTCGTCGTCAGCGTGTTCGTGCTGGCGATCGTCGCGGTCGCCTCGGGAACGCTGGATCTCAAGGGCTTCGACCGGTGGCTGATGGCCGGGCTGCTCGGCCTGCTCTGCGTGCTGACCCTGGTGATCCTCTTCTCCGCGCTGCACCGCCTGGACCTGTACGCCGAGGCCTACGGGCTCTCCCGGCTGCGGGCCTCGGTGGCGGCGACGGTCTGGTGGCTGGGCGGGGTCTTCGCCCTGGTCCTCGCGGCGGGCGCGGCCCGGCTCACCAGGCGTGGGCACGCGCGCTGGCTGCCCAGGACCCTCGTGCTGATGACGAGCGCCTCGCTGCTGGCGTTCGCGGTGTGGAACCCCGACCTGCGGGTCGCGGAGACCCAGATCGCGGTACGGGGTGTGGACCGGATCGACCTCGAATACCTGGGCGCCCTCGGCGCCGAGGCCGTACCCGTACTGGACCGGCTGCCCGAGCCGTCCCGCAGCTGCGTCCTGCTGGACGTGATCGCGGCCAACGACCTCGCCGGACCCGACCCCTGGAACGGCTGGAACCTGGCCCGGCGCGAGGCGAGGGAACTCCTGGCCCGGCGACCGGTGATCAGGAACGCCTCGTGCTCGCAGAGCATCTCCCGCCTGGAGATCCCCAACCAGGACTGAGCGACTTCGGGGGCCGCCGGGCCGGACGACTCGTCCGCCGGCGGCCCGCACCGCACGGGTGCTCGACCGAACCGATCCTGGGTTACCGGCCGGTCCCCCCGCCACCAGCAGGCTCCAAGCCATCGACAAGACGCCCCCGACAGGCTGGGCGGCGAACGTCATCACCCCTCACAGGGGCGACGTGAACGGCTAGCACCACAGGCTCGATTTCCGCCTAGAGCCCGCCTGCCAACGGGAAACGAGGAGCACATGAACAACATCCTGTCCAGGGTGGGCACTCTGGCCGCCGGGCTGACACTCGTCGCGGCCCTTGCGTCTCCGGCCCAGGCCGCCGAGCCCCCCGCTCTCGGCGCCGATACGGCCGCCGCCGGACCCCTCCTCAAGATCGTGTTCGGCTCGCTTCAGGCCTTCGACCTGGAGGAGAGCGGCGAGGACGAGATCCGTGTGCGGATCATAGGTCAGAACGGCGCTGAGTACATCGGCTGGCCCACCAACGGCGACGAGGCCGATACCAAGGCCGGAACCTGCTGGGTATGGGAGTATTCGGTGTGCACCGCCGGCTCCACAGAGCGCGCCGCCGGGGCGTACAAGAGCCAGACCACCGTCGCCGGAGGCTCGTTCACCATCGAGGTGTGGGAGGACGACTACATCGGCGACGACCTGCTGTTGCGCATCCCGGTGACCGCCACGGGCGGCTATCAGGAGATCGACGCCTACTCCCCCGCCGGCAAGGGATTCTCCTACCGGTTCAGGGGACACCTGGAGCCCGCGTAACAAGGTCCGCCGACTCCGCACGCGGTCCGCGCCGGGCCACGTGCGGTTTCCGGTGAAGCTCCATGCCGTGCCGGCCCGGATTGAGCCGATCGGAACAAGCGCCTTGACCACTTTCCAGTCTTGATTCGCTTCTTCCGCGTGCGGCGTGGTGACTTCAGGACCAGCGACCGATCACGTTCGTCTGCTGCCGTGTCAAGCTTGATGCCGCCGCGCCTCAACAGATTCCCTCCACCGGGCACGGTCTGAACCTCTGGAGGGACTACAGCCTCCAGATGTTCAAGAGCTGCCCGGCCATCGGGGAGGTGGTGGATCGAGACCCGGATCTATGGCACTACCTCGCACCTTTGCGCACTGCTCCGGCCACCTGATCTTCAGGCCGGTCCCCGCACGCCCGGCGCCCACGGCCGCGGGAAGGATGCGGCCCCCGCTGGAGGGCGGGGGCCGTATCGGTTCGTGCGAGGGTCAGGGCACCCAGTGGTTGCCGGTTACGGTGATCATGACTTGGAGTTGGATGCTGGTCGAGTAGTAGTCGCTGGCGGTGAACGGGGTGTTGAGCATCTTGGTCCACAGGGCGTCCAGCCAGGCCTGGCTGCCGGAGTCGGTCATCGCCGCCACCGCGAACGGGGCGAAGTAGGCCGGCTCGCTGCCGCTGGAGATCTGGGTGCCGTTGAGCGAGTAGCCGACCGCGATGTTGTTCGGGTTGCCGCCGGTCTTGCTCTTGATCCAGGTGTTGAGCTTGCGCGCGGCGGCGAGGGACTTGGCGTCGCCGCTGGTCACCGCGTCGTTGCCGATCCGCCACGGGTCACGGCAGGCGTTCCACCAGAACTTGCCGTCGTTAGGGTCCTCCAGGACCTGGCCGGGGGCCGGCTTCGGGGTGGTGTTGGTGTTGACCACGAAGTCGGCCAGCAGGCCGGTGCTCGCCGCGTAGGTCGACTGCTGGGAGGCGATCAGGTTCTGGTGGTTGGTACGGACGGTGTCCCAGGTCGTGTCGCCGGTGGCCTTGCGGAACGCCCTGAAGTGGTCGATCATCCAGTCCGAGGAGCGGCTGATCCAGTAGTACTGGTCGCCCGAGCTGCTCCAGTCGCCGAGCTTCATCAGCTTGGTGGTCGGGTTGACCTCACCGGCCTTGATCGCGTTGATGTGGTTGATCGCGAGCTGCTTGTAGTTGTAGGTGCCCGTGCTGCCCCACTGCCGGTCGGCCAGGAGCAGGCCGTAGGCCACGTCCAGGTCGCCGTCGGTGGCCGAGTCGCCGCCGTTGACACTCTGGCAGGCGGTGTTCTGCTCGGCGGCGAGCAGACCGGGGGTGATCGACGACGGGTGTGCCAGCACGTACTTCACCAGGCCGTCGAAGATCTTCTTCGCGTCCGGGTCGGCCCCGGCCATCGTGGCGGTGATGACCATGCCATAGCCCTGCGCCTCGGCCACGTACGGGTGGTCGGCGTCGGGGGAGATGATCTGGTACCAGCCGTTGCCGCAGTTCTGCTTGACGAAGGCGGCCTTCCAGCGCTGGTAGTAGTCGATCACCTTCTGGTCGAGCGTGGCCTGGGCGCCGCCGGGGCGCAGCATCCCGGCCGCGTAGGGAATCGTGTGCGAGCCGAACGGCACGCCGGGGCCGCCGGGAGTGATCGTCGGGGTCGGACTCGGGGTGGTGCCGCCGGTGCTGCCGTAGACCTCCATCTCGTACAGCGAGTAGCCGTAGACGGTGCCGCGCGCGGTGCCGTACATCCGCACGTAGCGGCCGGTGCCGGACAGGGTCAGGTCGTCGACGCCACCGTCGCCGGAGGTGGTGGAGTAGACGGAGGTCCAGACGTTGCCGTCGGGAGAGGTCTCGATCCGGTACGACTTGCCGTACGCGGCCTCCCAGGTCAGCTTGACCCGGGAGATCGTGGCGGAGCCGCCGAGGTCGACGCGGAGCCACTCGGGGTCGTGGCCCTCGGCGGAGGCCCAGCGGGTGGCGGTGTTGCCGTCGAAGGCGGCCGAGGGGAGGAACGTGGCGTCCTCGTTGGAGGACGAGGTGGCCGGACGGCCCTGGGACAGCAGGGAGTCGGCGGCGAAGCCGGGCGGGGCCGCCAGCACGAACACCGATGCGATCAGTGCCGACGCCAGTGCCAGAACGAGGACGGTCGAGGGGCGTTGGAGACGCGGTCTCGCATGCACAGGGGGTGCCCTCTCTACGATCATCTAGTTAGGAAAGGTTCCTAACTAGGAAAAGATGCCACCATCCATGACACGTCACGGTCAAGAGGGCAGGGGGCCCAAATTCCCGGTTGCGTGCGATGTAGCGGAAAACCAGGGAGAACGCAGACAGGTGACGGGTGCCTCGAACACCTTCCCGGTGATTGAATCCGGGCATGTCGTTTGATGTGTTGATCAGGGATGGCTGGGTACTCGACGGCACCGGTGCCCCGGCCTGCCGGGCCGACGTCGGCGTCACCGGTGACCGGATCGCGGCCGTGGGCCGCCTGGACGCGGCGGCGGCCACCACGGTGGTCGAGGCCGCCGGGCGCCATGTCATGCCCGGCCTCGTGGACTGCCACGCCCACGGCGACGCCCTCGTCCTCGACAAGGAGGTGCAGCTCGCCGCGCTCCGGCAGGGGGTGACCACCTTCGTCCTCGGCCAGGACGGGCTCTCCTTCGCACCCTCCACCACTCCGGAGACCTTCGCCTACGCCACCCGCTACTTCGCGGCGGTCAACGGCGTCCACCCCTCGGCCGACGGGCCGATCGGCGTCGGGGAACTGCTCGACGGCTACGACAGGGCGACCGCGCTGAACACCGCCTACCTGCTGCCGCACGGCACGATCCGGTACGACGTGATGGGCGCCGCCGAACGGGCCGCCTCCGCCGACGAGCTGGCCGCGATGCTGGCCCGCGTCGAGCGCGGCCTGGCCGAGGGAGCGGCCGGCCTCTCCACCGGGCTGGAGTACGCCCCCGGCCGCTATGCCGACGCCGCCGAGCTCGCCGCGCTCTGCGCGCCGCTCGGCCGCCTGCCGTACGTGACGCACATGCGCGGGTACGGGGCGGCGGCCCCGGAGGGGATGGCCGAGGTGACCGACATCGCCCGGCGCTCGGGTGTCGCGGTGCACGTCTCGCACTACCACGGCCCGGCCGCGATCCTCCTGCCACTGGTCGACGAGGCCCGGCTCCGGGGGCTGGACATCACCTTCGACACCTATCCCTATCTGCGGGGCAGCACCATCCTGGCGATGGTCGCGCTGCCTCGGTGGGTCCCGGCCGCCGACGTCGACCGGGCGCTGGAGACGCTGGAGTCCGAACGGATCGAGTGGGACGAGAGGCTCTGGCCGAGGGTCACCCTCTCCCACGTGCCAGGTGCCGAGTGGGCCGAGGGGCTGACGCTGCCCGAGGCCGCCGACGAGGCGGGGCTGGAGCCGGGAGAGTTCTGCCGCCGGATCCTGATCGACACCCGGCTGGAGGTCGGATGCATGGTGGCCCGCCCCGACGAGGGCCCCGAGGGGGAGGCCTCGGTCCGCGCGATCCTGCGCCACCCGGCGCACACCGGCGGCTCCGACGGCATCTACGTGGGCGGCCACCCCCACCCCCGGGGCTACGGGGCGTTCGCCAGGATGCTCGGCCACCACGTCCGCCAGACCGGGGACTGGACCCTGGAGCAGGCGGCGGTCCACCTTGCCTCGCACCCGGCACGCCGCTTCGGCCTCGAAGGGCGCGGGCTCGTCCGCCCAGGACAGGTCGCCGACCTGGTCGTCCTCGACGCGGGAGCGGTCGCCGACCTGGCCACCTACGCCGCCCCGCGCACCCCGGCCACCGGGATCGGCGACGTCCTCGTCTCCGGGGTCCCGGTCCTCGCCGGAGGCCAGCTCACCGGCGCCACCCCCGGCAGGGCGCTGCGCCCCTGAAAACCGCGCTCCTGAAAAGCCACAGCCCCGAAAGCCGTAGCTCTGACGAGCCGCGGCTCTGACAACACGGCACCGGAGAGGGCGCCAGGAGGATAGGGTCCTCAGGGCGACCAACGGGGATGTGACCTCCCACGCCCGGATTCAACGGCCGATGGCCCGCTAAATCCGCACAGGTGACCACAGGAAGGGCCGGGACGTGAAGGGGATCGTGGATCCCGAGGGGGCGCTGGGGGCCTCGCTGTTCGGCGGGGCGTTCACCTTTCCGGTGATGGTGGCCCACAGAAGCGCGCTGGAGCACAACATCGCGACGCTCGCGGCCTTCACCGGGGCGTACGGGCTGATCTTCGCCCCGCATGCCAAGACCACCATGTCGCCAGAGCTCATCAGGGCGCAGCTGGAGGCGGGCGCGTGGGGGATGACCGTCGCCACCCCCAGCCAGGCGCTCACCCTGCGTGAGTTCGGAGTCGCAAGGATCGTCCTCGCCAACCAGGTCTTCGACCCCGCGGGGCTGGACGCACTCGCCGCGCAGCTGGCGGAGGACCCCGCGTTCGAGGTCCTCTGCTTCGTCGACTCGGTGGCCGGGGTCGAGACGCTCTCCCGGCACGCCGGGGCCAGGCCGTTCCGGGTCCTGGCGGAGCTGGGCCATGAGGGCGGCCGGGGCGGCAGCCGTACCCTCGCCGAGTTGCTGGAGGTCGCCTCTGCGGCGCAGACGGCCGAGGGCGTGCAACTGGCCGGCGTCGCCGGGTACGAGGGTTCGCTGGGATCCACCGGCGAGGTGCGGGCCTACCTGTACCGGTTGCTGGAGGCGCTGGAGCACCTGCGGGTGCGCGACCCGATCCTGTCCGTGGGCGGCAGCCAGTGGTTCGACGTGATCGGCCGCGAGCTCGCCACCTGCCGGGCCAGGGTCATGTTGCGCAGCGGCGCCTACGTCTCCCACGACGACGGCTACTACCGCGAGCGCACCCCGTACACCCGGATGGACGGGGAACTGCGCGCCGCGCTGGAGATCTGGGCACACGTGCTGAGCGTTCCCGAGCCCGGCCTGGCCGTGGTCGGGTTCGGCAAGCGCGACGCCCCCTTCGACGAGGGGCTGCCGATCCCGCGCGGAGCCGTCGCGGACGCGACGGTGCTCAAGGTCCAGGACCAGCACACGGTCCTGAGACTGGCGCCGGGATCGCCGGTGAAGCCGGGGGACCTGGTGTCGTTCGGCATCTCCCATCCGTGCACCGCCTTCGACAAGTGGCGGGTCATGCCGGTGGTCGACGAGGAGTACGTCGTCGTCGATCTGATAAACACCTTTTTCTGATCCCCCTTTTCCCCTTTTGAGGAGTGACGAGATGAGCGGCAAGCAGGAGCTGCGTACCGACGAGGGTGCGGCGCCCGTGGGGGCGTACTCGCAGGGCCTCGTGGTCGGCGATTTCGTCTACACCTCGGGCATGGGGCCGCTGAGCCCCGAGACCGGCGAGGTCGTCGGGACCGAGGTGGCCGAACAGACGCATCAGGTGATGCGCAACCTCGGCGCCATCCTCGCGGCGCACGGCCTTGGCTTCGACGACGTGGTGAAGTCGACGGTGCACCTGCAGCACCTCAAGCGTGACTTCGCCGCCTACAACGAGGCGTACAAGTCGTATTTCACCCGCCCTTATCCCGTCCGCACGACCGTCGGCTCCGACCTGATGGACATCCTTGTCGAGATCGACTTCGTGGCCTACAAGCCGCGTTAGAGTCTGACCGACTTCATGGGAGGGCGGCGGCTTGGACAGCTCGCTATACGTCTACGTCGAGGACGTACGCGGGGAGGGCATGGAGGCGGTCCTTGACCGGATCACCGGATACGGCCTGACGGGGATGACCGTGGCCGCGGCATACCGCCGCGCCCGCGACGTCACCCCGCACGGCCGCTCCCGGGTGACGCTCCGCAGCGACGGCGCGCACTTCACGCCGCCCGCCGACCTGTTCGGCGAGCTGCGGCTGGTCCCGCCGGTCCAGGAAGGCGCGGAAGAGGAGCCGCTGGCCGCGCTCCGCCTGGCCACCGCCGAGCGGGGACTCGCGCTGCACGGCTGGACCGTCTTCCTGCAGAACACCACGCTCGGCCTGGCCAACCCCGACGTGACGGTACGCAACTGCTTCGGTGACCGGAGCTCGCCCGTGGACCTGTGCCCCTCCCACCCCGACGTCCGGCGGTACGCGGTCGCGCTGGGCAGGGCGGTGGCCAGGCAGGGCGTCGACAGCGTGGTGGCCGAGGCGCTGCACTTCTCGACGTTCGGCCACGGCTACCACCACGAGCGCAGCTTCGTCCCGCTCGGGCCGATGGACACGTTCCTGCTCGGCCTCTGCTTCTGCGACTTCTGCATGCGCGGAGCGGCCGGCCTGGGGGTCAACGCCGAGGTGGCACGCGAGGAGTGCACCAGGATCGTGGGCGCCGTCCTCGACGGCGACCCGCCCGCCCAGGGCGAGGTGACCCGCGCGGCACTGACCGCGTACGCGGGTCCCGAGGTGGTCGCCTACGCGCGGGCCCGCTCCGAGGTGGTGACCTCGCTGGTCTCCGACGTCTCCACCGCCGTCACCGCCGAGGGCTCACGACTGGTCTTCCTGGACGCCACCGGCTCCGTCAAGGGCTACCGCGACGGTCTGCCCTCGCCGGGGCTCGCCGCGCACGACTCCTGGCAGCTCGGCGTCGACCTGGTCGCCCTCGGCGACCTGGTGCCCTCGCTCGGCGTGCTCGCCTACGCCCGCGACGCGGGCAGGGTGGCGGACGACGTGGTCGCCTACCGCCGCTCGACGGGCAAGGACAGGGAACTGCGGGTCGTCCTCCGGCCCGGTCTCCCCGACACCGACTCGGCCGAGCGCCTCGCGGCCAAGGTCCGCGCCGTGCGGGCCTCGGGGGCGGACGCGGTCGACTTCTACGCGTACGGGCTCATGCCCTACCCGATCCTGGACCGCATCCCGGGCGCGCTCTCCGCCTGACCTCACCTGACCTCACCGGGCGAGGGAGCCGTCCAGGACGGCGCTCACGGCCCGGGCGGCGAAGTCCTCGTCGAGGGGGAGGGCGCGGAAGACCGCGCGCAGCCAGACCGCCCCGGCGAGCAGGTCCACGATGAGCATGGGGTCGGCCTCGGCCGACAGCTCGCCGCGCCGCCGCGCGCGGTCGAAGACGGCCTCCTCCCGCGCGAACCGGTCGGCGAAGAAGCTCCGGGTCGCCTCTGCCAGCTCGGGGTGGTGGACGGCGGCGCCGAGGGCGGCCACCGCGACATCGGAGGCCGGGGGACGGGTGAGCAGCGCGGCCACCCCCTCGACCAGGGCCTCCAGATCGCCCCTGAGACCGCCGGTGTCCGGTGGCTCCATCGTGAGCAGGTCGGCCTCGACCAGGGCGGCGGCCAGCAGCGCCGCCTTCGACGGCCACCAGCGGTAGATCGTGGTCTTGTTGACCCCCGACCGCTCCGCCACTCCCTCCACGGTCAGGCCCTCATAGCCCTTGGCCGCGAGCAGTTCGAGCGTCGCCTGGAAGATCTGCTGTTCCTTACGGGGTGCCATGCGTCCAACCATAACAACGCAACGGTGCGTTGTGTTTTAATCGAGACATCCATCTGAACCGGAGGTCTCATGCTCCCCATCGTTTTCGTCCACGGCATCCGGCTCAGCGCGACCATGTGGGGCCCCGTCATCTCCCGCCTCGACCGTCCCGCGGTGGCGGTCGACCTGCCCGGCCACGGCACCCGCTCCGGCGAGCCGTTCACGATGGACGCGGCGACGTCGGCGGTCGCCGACGCCGTCGACGCGCTGGGCGGCCGGGCACTGGTGGCCGGTCTCTCGCTCGGCGGGTACGTCGGCATCGCCACCGCCGAGCGCTTCCCCGGGCGGGTGGCGGGGCTGATGGCGATGGGATGCACGGCCCGTGGCCCGGCGGCGGCCGGAACCTACCGGTTCGCCGCCTCGCTCGCCGCCAGGAACCCGTCGCTCGCGAACCGGATCAGCTCCTACGGCCTCCGCCGCCTCCTGCCAGGTCCCGTCGGGGAGGCGATGGTGGCGGGTGGGCTCTCCTGCGAGGTGATGCCCCAGGTCGTCGAGGCCGTCACCGGCCACGACCAGCTCGCTGCGCTGGCCGCCTACCCGGGACGCGTCTGGCTGGTCAACGGCGCCCGGGACCCGTTCCGGGCGAACGAGCGCGACTTTCTCCGGGCCTGCCGGAACGGGCGCCTGATCCTGATCCCCCGCCGGGGGCACCTGGGCGTGCTGGCGGCCCCCGGGCCGCTGGCCCGCCTGGCGGGGGACCTGTGCGACCAGCTGGGTTCGTACGTTCAGACGGAGCGGCCGGAGAGCGCGGTCGCGACGCCGAGGACGAGGTAGACGACCCCGCTGAAGTGGCCGAGCAGGGCCGACCTGATCCTCAGCCGGCTGCCGAGGGCGCCCGCGGCCATGGCGTAGATCAGGTCGGAGAGCAGGCCCAGGACCAGCAGGGTCGCGCCCAGGACGGCGATCTGCAGCGGCACCGCACCCGCCTCCGGCTCCACGAACTGCGGCAGGAACGCCAGGAAGAAGAGGATGACCTTGGGGTTGAGCAGGTTGACGACCATGCCCTCAAGGAAGATCGCCCGCAGCGGCTGCGGGGCCGTCTCCCCGGCCGTGAGCTCCTGCCTGCTCGTCAGCGCCCGGACGCCCAGATAGACCAGGTAGGCCACACCGGCCCACTTGATCACGTTGAACAGGGTCGCGGACTGTGCGATCACGTACGAGAGACCGGCCGCCGCCGCGGCGATGTGCACCAGCGTGCCGACCTCCACGCCGAACGCGCTCGCGACACCGGCGGCACGGCCCTGCGAGACGGCCCGGGTGATGATGTAGATGTGGTTCGGGCCCGGCACCAGGACCAGTGCCAGCGACGCGACCGAGAAGATCAGTAATGTGGACGGGGAGACCATGCTCCGACCTTAGAAGCGTCCGTCTCCCCGTCGTCAGGGCCAATACGCGGACGCCTCGGGGTACCAATCGGGTCCCCGCGTCAGCTGGAACCGGCCCCGCCGATGTCTTGTGAAGTGTTCCGGCCGGGCTATCGATCCCGGCGCCGACGCGACGTCGACCGCGGTGCGGAACCGGCCGGAATCGGCCCCGCCGGTGCACGTCTCGGGTGATCGATCCCCGGGCCGGTGCGATGTCGACCATCCATTCCCGTCGGTGCCACGTGCGATACTCGCCGACGGGGGGTAGCAAAGCGTGCAAAACGTTCTTATTGGGCGGGCGGCAGAACTCAATCGGCTGACCGTCGTGCTCGACACCGCCGCGGCGGGGCAGGCCGGAGTCGCCCTGCTGGGGGGTGACGCGGGCATCGGCAAGACCCGGATGGTCACCGAGCTGGCCGAGCGGGCCGAGGCCGCCGGATTCGCCGTGCTCATCGGGCAGTGCGCCGAACTCGGTGACGCCCTTCCGTACCTCCCGCTCGCCGACGCCCTGCGCTCCGTGCGCGGGGAGCTGCGCGCGGAGCTCGACGCGCGGCCGGTCCTCGGCAGGCTGCTGCCCGGCGGCACCGACGCCGGTGGGGAGAGCACCTCGGGCCTGACGCAGCAGCAGCTCTTCGGCTCGATGCTCGGCTTCCTGGCCGCGCGGCCGGTGCTGCTGGTGCTCGAAGACCTGCACTGGGCCGACCAGTCCACCCGCGACCTGCTGGTTTTTCTCAGCCGGGTGCTGCAGACCGAGCCGGTCTGCCTCGTCGGCACCTACCGCACGGACGACCTGCACCGCCGGCACCCGCTCCGCAGGGTCCTCGCCGAGCTCAAGCGGCTCCCCTCGGTGACCTCCGTGGAGCTTGATCCCCTCGACCGCCACGAGATGACCGACTATCTGGCCGCGCTCGGGGGTACCGACGCCCGCGTGCTGCGGGAGGTCGTCGACCGGGCCGAGGGCAACCCCTTCTACGCCCAGGAGTTGCTGGAGGCGGTCTCCGCCGGCTGCTCGATGCCCGACGGCCTGGCCGGTCTGCTGCTCTCCCGGGTGGAGCTGCTCTCCGATCCCGCGCAGGGGGTGCTCCGCGGCGCGGCCGTCGCGGGCCGCCGGGCCGACCACGACCTGCTCCAGGAGGCCTCGGGCCTCGATGACCTGGCCTTCGAGGAGGCCATGCGGGAGATCGTCTCGCGCGGTCTGCTCCGCCCCGACGGGGAATACGGCTACGCCTTCCGGCACGCGCTCCTGCAGGAGGTCGTCTACACCGACCTGCTGCCCGGCGAGCGGATCAGGACGCACGCCGAGTTCGCCCGCCTGCTGACCGCCCGAGGAGGTTCCGCGGCCGAGCTCGCCCACCACTACCTGGCGGGACACGACCTGCCGGGGGCGCTGGCGGCGTCGGTGGAGGCCGGGCGGAGGGCCGAACGGCTGGGCGCCCCGGCCGAGGCACACCGCCACTTCGACCGGGCGCTCGGCCTCTGGGACCGGGTCCCCGACGCCGAGCGCCTGGCCGGGATCGACCACGTCGGCCTCGCCAGGCGCAGCGCCGACGCGGCGGCCGACAGCGGCGACAACCACCGGGCGATCTCCCAGCTCCGGCGCCTGCCGTCCTCCGCCGAGGTCAACGAGCGGCTCGCGTACGTCCTCATCGACACCGAGGACGTCCCGGGCGCGATCGCCGCCGCACACGCGGCCGTCGCGGCGGCACCGGAGGGGCCCGTGCTCGCCCGCGCGCTCGCCACCTACGCTCGTTCGCTCTACTGGACCGAGCGGCACGACGAGGTCGAGGCCCTGGCCGGTCGCGCCCTGGAGACGGCCCGTGCCAGCGGCGCCGCCGACGCGGAGACCAGCGCGCTGACCACTCTCGCGATCCTCGCGGCCCTCGCCGACGACATCCCCCGAGCCAAGGAACTGCTCGCCCGCGCCACCGCGGAGAGTTCGGGCAACCTCGGCATCGATCTGCGGGCCATCTTCAACCAGGCCCGCCTCCAGTACGAGAACGGAGACCTGGCCGAGGCGGCGGTCACCACCGACCGGGGACTGCGGCTGGCGCACGAGACCGGGCTCAACTGGAGCACCTTCGGCACCGATTTGCGCTTCCTGCGGCTTCTGATCCACTACGTCGCGGGGGAGTGGGACCAGGCGGAGAAGGTCGCCTCCGGGTTCGGTGTCCGCGTCGGCACCCCGGCGGAGGCGCTGCTGTCGTCCTTCGCGCTCTTCGTCGAGGTGGCCAGGGGCCTGCCCGTCGTCGAGGAGCGCCTGTCCTGGCTGGAGCCCTTCTGGCCCGACGATGTCACGGTCACCTCCATGGGCCGCGGCCTGGCCGCCGAGCACGCGCTGTGGCGCGGCGATCCGGAGAGCGCGCTCGAACACGCCCTCGCGGGGCTCGACGCCCATATTCCCAACGACCCGGCCGTGATCCGGCTCAGCAGCACCGCCCTGTGGGCGCTGACGGACCTGGGGCGCGCCGACGAGGCCGACGCCCTTCTGGAACGGGCCAGGGTGCCCGCCGACGTCGGCCCCGGCTCCGTCCGCCGGGGGCCGATGGGCCCCGAGGGGCTGGCCTGGCTGGCCCGGGCCGAGGCCGAGTGGCACCGGGCGCACGGCCGCCTCGACGTCGCGGCGTGGCGCGCGGTGGTCGAGGCGTTCGACTTCGGGTTCGTCTACGAGGTCGCTCGCTCGCGGTGGCGGCTGGCCGAGGCGCTGCTCGTCGCGGGCGACCGCGTCGCGGCCCTGAAGGAATGGGAACTCGCCGTCGAGGCCGCCGAGTCACTGCGCGCCCAGCCGCTCGCCGCCGCCCTGGCCGAGCTGGGCCGCAGGGCGCGCTTCGTCTCCGCGTCGCCGACCCTGCTCACGGCTCGTGAGCAGGAGGTGCTCGCCCTGGTGGCCGAGGGACTGCCCAACCGGGAGATCGGCGAGCGGCTGTTCATCGCACAGAAGACGGTGAGCGTGCACGTCTCCAACATTCTCGCCAAGCTGGGCGTCTCCTCCCGTACCCAGGCCGCCGCCGTGGCCCGCAGGGACGGCCTGCTCTGACCGCCCGCCGTCAGCCGGCTCGCCCCGCCACCGTGATCGCGGCCTGTCCTGGCCTGCCCGGTGTGGCTGGACTCGTCCTGATCGGCCGCGCGATCACGACCTGCTCCGGCCGGATTCGCGTGATCGGGGCCTGCTCCGTCCCGCCTGGCGGTCAGGGGTCCCGCTGACCGGCGTGGTCGGGCGCCGGGTCAGGACCTGCGCTAACCGCTGCGGGCGGTCAGGGCCAGATCGCGGACGACCTGGATCAGCTCGGCGGGGTCGAAGGGTTTCGTCAGGTAGGCGTCGACCCCGATCCCGAGGCCCCGCCGCTTGTCGTCCTCCTGCGCCCGCGCGGTGATCAGGACCACCTTGATGTGCCTGGTCCCCTTGTCGCCCCGCAGCCTGGTGGCGGTCATCCAGCCGTCCAGCCTGGGCATCATGACGTCCAGCGTGATGACGTCGGGCATCACGTCCAGCACCCGGTCCAGGCAGTCCTGCCCGTCGGAGGCCGTGTCGACCTGGAACCCCTCCAGGGTCAGGTTGACCGCGATGAGCTGCCGGATGACGTCGTCGTCATCCACTACCAACACCCTGCCCAGAACCTCTCCCACGGCGTGAGGCTAACTCCTCTTTCCCGCCCCCGCGCGGGTTTCCGCGGATGTGTACGCACAGCTGTCCACAGGCGACAGGTTTTCCACAGAACCGCGTTCGGCTCCTTGGTGATCACTTCCGCACGCCGATCCTGGGGCCTCGATCCTTCATCGAGCCCAAGGAGGGCGTGCGTGATCACGGCATTCGTCACCGTCTCCATCCTCTCGGCGGCCCTCGCGGGGAGCTTCCAGGTCCCCGCGCCCCGCCTCTCCCCGGAAGCCTGCGGCGCCTGGGCCGGCCTTCTCTCCACGACGGCCCCGCGCCGGCTGCTGGAGGAGGTCCGCGTCACCCTCACCGCCGTCTGCGGGGCTCGGCGCACCGTTCTCCCGGATACCGGAGCCACCTTGACAGACCACCCCGCGCCGACACCGCCCGGTGCCGCCCTCCCGGACACAGACGGCAACCGGTCGACGACCTTCTCGGATCCGGGCGGCGGATGGCCGAATAGCGGACTGAAGGCCCGCTTCCAGGGCGAGCATGACGAATGGCCGGGAAGCGACGGCCCTCCGGGAGACGACCACTCCCACCGGCTCGCCACCCCTCCGGTTTCCCCTGCCGGTGCTGCCGCAGGCTCTCTCGCCGGCGCTTCGGTAGATCCTCCCGTCGGTTCGAGTTCCGCTTCCGCTCCTTCAGCGAAGCGGAGCTCCTCCCGGCCGGAATCCTCGCGAGCGCTCGCCGAGCGGTCACAGCGCCCACCACGCGGGAGGAGAACGCCGTCCGGCGGATGGGCGGCGTCCTCACCCGGACGGAAAACCCCATCCAGGGGGCGGGCGGCGTCTGCACGCGGGCAGGCGGTGCTCTCGCGTGGACGCGGCGCGCCCTCGCTGGGACAGATCGCGGCGGTCGCGGCGCTCCGTCAGGTCGGCAGGCCGTACGTCTGGGGTGGCGGTTCGAGCGCCGGCCCGACCGGCGGGGGCTTCGACTGCTCCGGGCTCGCCCTGCACGCCTGGTCCAGGGCCGGGGTCAGGCTCACCCACTACACCGGAACCCAGTTCAGGCAGGGCCGCCGGGTGCCGTTCTCGCAGCTCCGCCCGGGAGACCTGGTCTTCTTCGGCGGGGGCGCCAAGGATCCCACCCACGTGGGGGTCTACGTGAAGGACGGCGTCATGGTCCACGCGCCCGGAAAGGGCGGCGTCGTCAGAACGACCGACTTCGCCACCTCGGCCTACTACCTCTCCCGCTATCGGGGTGCCGTCCGCCCCTCCCCGAGCCGGCCCGCCGGATGACTCTCCACCCCCGAATCCTCTCCAAAGATCGTTCGCTCTCCGTAGTGAGTGTCGGTTAACCCCAGGATGCTGGTAATGTAATGACGCGTTGGCCCCCTTAGCTCAGGGGATAGAGCACCGGCCTCCGGAGCCGGGAGCGCAAGTTCGAATCTTGCAGGGGGCACACAAGCCAGGCCAGCCCGAACTTGGGTCTGACCTGGGGCTAGAACGCCGAAACGGGCGGGACTCCAGTCTCACGGGGTCCCGCCCGTTCTCATTGGCGCTCGCTGGTTGTGGACCGGTCGTGGACCTTCTTGCCCGCGTCCCTGCCCGTTGACCATCTGGGGATCGTCGGTGGTGCCCATATGGCTCAACGTAGCCCGCCGGCGTACCGGGTGATCGCCAGAATCGCCATGTCGTCATCGCGCGGGCCGCCGGTCCAGCGCTCGACATCGCGTACCAGGGCCTCGACCACCTCCCCTGGCTGCCGGAACAAACCCCGGCTGGCGAGCCGGCTCACCGGGTCGTAGAAAGTGCCGTAACGGCCCCGGGCCTCCGTCACTCCATCGGTGACCAGCAGGAGCGTGCTCCCGGTCGGGAACGGCCGGCGTTCCGGCTCTGCCCGCGGCACGCCCAGGCCGCTCATGCCCAGGGGAAGACTCGGCTCGCCGGGATCCAGCGAGGACACCGTGTCACCCTCAAGGAGGTACGGCGGGGGGTGGCCGCAGTTCAGCAGCTGCACACTGTCCGCGTCCGGTGTGATCTCGCCGAGCACCGCTGTGACGAACCCCTCCATGCGGATGCTCTCCTCGCGCGACGCGGCCTCTTTGACCAGCGCGCGCTCCATACGCTCGGCCAGCAGCACGAGGTCGGCCGCCTGGTCCGCCGCCTCCCGGAATGTGCCCAGCAGTACGGCCACCGTGCCGACCGCGCCCAGGCCCTTGCCTCGCACGTCTGCGATCAGCAGCCTGGTGCCGTACGGGGTTTCCTGTACGGCGTAGGCGTCTCCGCCGATCAGTGCCTCGATCTGCGCGGCCTTGTAGAGCGCGGCGACGGCCAGCGGGCCGATACGCGCCGGCGGGGCGGGCAGCACGGCACACTGGGCGGCCTCGGCGACGGAGCGCATCACTTCCAGTCGGCGGCTGTGGCTGGTGACCACGCGGTTCACCCCGAGGCCGACGAGCGTGGTGAACACCGCGCTGATCAATGAGAGCGTGCCGACGACATGACCGAAGTAACCATCCTTGATCAACAACACCAGCTGGACCAGGACGATGGCCGCTGCGACCGCGAAGGTGTGCCGGAGCGAGAGCAGCGCCCCTGCCGCCACGACCGCGGCGCCCAGAAGGTAGTCGCCCCAGTAGTAGCGCGGGGACAGCACGTTGAGGACGGTGCCGATGACGATCATGGCGGTCGGTATGAAGGAGACGTACCGGGGCCAGCTCGTAGTGAGTGGGTTCATCCGAGCCCCGATTCCACATCCGATCGACCCATATGTGGGGAAGGCCATGTGAATCCCCTGGGGTTCCCCCAGGTCCTGGCTTTGATCCTTTCTAGTGAACGTTGAATCGCCTGTCGAGGCGACACTCCCAGGGCGTTCGTCCGGGTGGTGACCGGGCCCGTCCGCAAGGAACTTGACAGCCTGTGCCGATCGGGCGGATCGGCGAGGGCGGTAAGGGCCACGTGCGGCATGGCACGATGCAAAGTGCTCGACCTTGAGGGAACGACGAGTGCGGGATTCGGTTTCGCGCCTACCGTGAATACGAAGCACCTGGCCGCTTCGTCTCGACCGGCTCCGCCTCGAACAGCCCATCCCCGCCACGCGTAGCGGGATCATCTCGCATGGAAGACCACGAGATGCGGGTGGATTGCCCCGGGTCGTGTCACTTCTCGCTGGAGAACCGCTCCCATGCGGACTGGCGGGTGATCCCGAGAGCTTCGCCGATCTTGATCCAGGTGACGCCGCGTCGGCGCAGTTCCTGCACCCACGAGCGCAGGTCGGCCTCGGCCTGGTCGATGTGCGCGGCGACGCGCGGAATGTGGCTCAGCATCTCCCCGTCCGTCAACGACTCCCAGACGGGCACGCGCGGTCCTGGGGGGTTGCCGAGGCTCCCGTCGATGATCGACGCGGCGAGCGCCACGCACTCGTTGCAGATATACACTCCAGGGCCGGCGACCAGCTTGTCGACCTTGGTGTCCGGCTTGCCGCAGAAGGAACACCGAGCGAGTTCGGCCGGGGTGTCGGGCGGTGTCACAGCGCACTCCTAAGGTGTCAGGGATTCCCTGACAATTTAGCTCGTCAGGGAATCCCTGACAACTGGTATGCGCGTTGCATCCTTCCGAAACGCCTCGCTGACGACACCCCGGTAGCGTTACCGAGACACGCTCGGACTGCCGTTGCAGGACGGTGGAAGACGTGGAAATCCGGCAGGCGGTGTAGTTCCGGGCGGTGGGGACGAACTGCCGGCGGGTCACCGGTTCCTGCCGCCACCCAGCGAACGGGTCCACGGTGGGTGGGATGCGCAGTCTGGCCTGTTGGCGTGTCCCAAGGCTCCGAGGCCGGCAAGCCCCCGCTGGTCCCACTCCAGGCCAGGGTGTGTGTCCCGGACGGGACGGGACACCACTCCCGGGTGGGCGAGGCGCGCCGTGTGGCACTCTGAGCGATGTGTCCGATCCCTTTCCCGCCGGTCGTGTCCCGGCCCCGCCAGGGCCCGCCCCCGGCGGCCATGGCGTTTCCATGACCGGCGGTGCCTCTGCCGTGGATCGGCGCCTGGCGGTTGGGGCGTCGGTTCTCGCCGCGCTCTGCGTCGTGGTGTGTGGGGCCGCCACCTGGCTTGATGTGGTGGCCGGGGCGGTGACGCGGCCCGAGCCGATGGACTGGGCGGTGTGGTCCTCGACGGTGCCCGGCGTGGCCCTCGCGATCGCCGGGACCGTGCTGGCGGTGCGCCTGCCCCGCCACCTCATGACCTGGCTGCTCATCGCCGGAGGCGTCGTCGCCGCCGTGAACGGCCTGGCCGCCGCGTACGCGGTGCTGTCGCTGACCCGCCACGGCGGCGCGCTGCCGCTGACCCCGGCCGCGGTCTACGCCGGGGCGCGGCTGGGGCCGCTGCTGAACCTGCTCCCGCTGCTGGTGCTGCTGTTCTTTCCTGATGGGCGGCTGCCATCACCGCGGTGGCGATGGGCCGCGTGGCTGTCGCTGGGGGCCACGGGCCTGGCGGTCGCGGTGTTCCTCGCCGTCCCGTGGCGGATCGAATTGCCGGGCACGAATTGGCCGGGACTTGACCCGCCGTTCCCGCCACTCCCGGATGCGGTATGGCGCTCGGCGCTGGCGGCGGTGCCGGCGCTGCTGGTGGTGAGCCTGCTGGTGTCGGTGGTGGCCTTCGCCTGGCGGTTCCGGGGCTCGGCGGGCGTTCGGCGGGCGCAGCTTCGCTGGATGCTGATGGCGGCGCTGCTGAACGCGACACTGATCCTGGCTTCCGCCGTGGTGGACGGGCTGCCGCAGGACCTGTCGTTCGTCGTCTCCCTGGTGGCGGTCGCAGCGGCGGTCGTGGTGGCGGTGAGCCGGTACCGGCTTTATGACATTGATCCGGTGCTCGGCTGGACCCTCCTGTACGGCGGGCTCGCGGTCGCCGTCGTGGCGATCGACGTGCCGGTCTTCGTGAGCCTGGGGGCGATCATCGACGAGCCGGTGGCGGCGGTCCTGGCGGCGGTCCTGGTCGGGGTGGTCTACGCGCCGCTGCGGGAGCGGGTCCGGCGGTGGGTGAACCGGGGGCTGATGGGGCGGACGGAGCCGTACGAGGTGGTCTCGGCCCTCGCCCGGCGGCTTGAGGAGTCCGTGCGGCCGGAGGAGCTGTTGCTGCAGGTGGCGAAAGCGGTGTCGGCGGTATTCCGCTCGCCGTACGTGCGGGTCGAACTGGACCGGGCGGATGGGAAGACCGTCGTGGTGGAACACGGCACGCCCGGCGAGGACGTCGTAGTGCTGCCGTTCGCCTACCGTGACGCGCCGATCGGGCGGCTTGTCCTGGTACTGCGCGCGGGTGCGCGGCCGGCCGAATCCGACCAGCGGCTGCTGGCCGACGTGGTACGGCAGGCCGCCGCGGCTGTGCGGGCGACTGCGCTGACCGAGGAACTGCAGCACAGCCGCGAGCGTCTGGTCACCGGCGTGGCCGAGGAGCGGCGCAGGCTGCGCCGGGACCTGCACGACGGGCTGGGGCCCACGCTGGCCGCCGCCGCGCTGAAGGTGGAGGCGGCGCACAACCTGCTGACCCGGGATCCCGGCACCGCCCGGGAGGCGTTGGAGCAGGTGAGGAAGGATCTTGCCACGATGTTGGGGGACGTGCGACGGCTCGTGCACGATCTGCGGCCGCCGGCTCTGGATCAGTTCGGCCTGGCCGGGGCGCTGCGGCAGGAGGCCGCCCGGTTCCGTGGCGATGGGCTCGCCGTGCGGGTGGAGGTGGAGGGGGACCTGACGGGATTGTCCGCCGCGAGCGAGGTGGCGGCGTACCGGATCGTCTGCGAGGCTCTGACCAACGTCGCCCGGCACGCGGGCGCGGACACCTGCCACGTGCGTGTCGCCGTGGCGGGGAACGAGTTGGAGGTCGAGGTGACCGACGATGGGCGCGGGGTCCTGCCGGGCGCCGTGGTCGGGGTGGGTCTGGTCGGCATGCGTGAGCGCGCGGAGGAGTTGGGCGGCCAGTGCGCGGTCGGGGTCGGCCGCGGCGGCGGAACCCGGGTCCACGCCGTCCTGCCCGTCGGGACCGTGACCTCCTCGTGACGCCGCGGGTGCTGATCGCCGACGATCATCCCGTGTACCGGGACGGTCTGCGCATGATGCTCGCCTCGACTGACCAGGCCGAGGTGGTGGGGATCGCCGCGGACGGGGAGGAGGCCGTCGCCGAGGCCGTCCGGCTGCGCCCTCAGGTCGTGGTGATGGACCTGAGGATGCCCAGGATGGACGGTGTGCAGGCCACCGAGCGGATCGTCGCCACCTGCCCGGACACGCACGTGCTGGTGCTCACGATGCACGAGGACGACGAGAGCGTCTTCGCCGCCATGCTCGCCGGCGCTCGCGGCTACCTGCTCAAGGGGGCTGAGCAGACGGAGATCCTGCGCGCCATCATGGCGGTGGCCGGCGGGGAGGTGATCTTCGGGCCGGCACTCGCGGGACGGGTGACGCGCTACTTCGCCCGGCTGGCTGTGGCCCGTCCGGTCCGAGAGGGGCCGTTCCCCCAGCTCACCGTTCGGGAACGGGAGATACTCGACCTGATCGCGGCC
Source organism: Streptosporangium sp. NPDC005286 (assembly GCF_040607515.1). Taxonomy (NCBI): domain Bacteria; kingdom Bacillati; phylum Actinomycetota; class Actinomycetes; order Streptosporangiales; family Streptosporangiaceae; genus Streptosporangium; species Streptosporangium sp. NPDC005286. The sequence continues at coordinate 39,688 of NZ_JBEXGU010000025.1, forward strand.
GGCCTGTCCAACCGGATGATCGCCGAGCGGCTGTCGCTGGCGCCCAAGACGGTGCGTAACAACGTGTCCAGTGTTTTCGCCAAGCTCCAGGTCGCCGACCGCGCCCAGGCCATCATCCAGGCCCGCGAGGCCGGCCTTGGCCGGTGACCGGCGTGCTCTCGGCCTCGTTCGGGCGGCGCCCTCGCAAGGGTGAGTGAGGGTTGGTCGACGCTGGCTGCACGCAGCCCGTCCCGCGTGCCTGGGAGCGATGTCCCCGCCGCCCCGGGACGCCTGGCCCAGGTCACGCCGGGCCAGCTCGGGACCGCGCGCATGGCCGCGCTCCCTGGGCGCCCGGGACGCACGGCCGGGATCGTGTTGCCACCGACAAGCAACGGAGGAACACCAATGTCCAGCCGCATCGTGCCCAGCAACGTCAATCCCAACGAGCCCGTCGCGATCCAACGTACCGCGGACCCGGCATGGATCCGGATCGCCGGACTGCTGCTGGCCGCCGGGGCCGCCTCCTGGGCGGTCGGCACCGTCATCGTGGGGGACAAGATCGAGGAAGGCATCCAGACCCTCGACACCATCACCGGGATGCTGTTCGCCGTGGGCCTGTTCGCCTTCGTCTGGACGGTGCTGGCCACCCGCGGCGCCGGCGACGGGTGGGCCCGGATCGTTCCGGTCGGCCTGCTCGTGCTGCTCCCCGGCGCGTTCCTGCTCAACGCGCTGTCCTTCGGCTACGCCACCCACGACGATTTCCCGCTGCCGCTGATGATCCTGGACGCCTGCTGGCCGCTCAGTCAGCTCGGCATGCTGGTCCTGGGCATTGTCCTCGCGGTCAAGGGCCGCTACCAGGGAGCGCTGCGGTGGCTGCCGTTGCTGGCGGGCATGTGGTTCCCGGTGACCATGGTGGCCCAGATCTTCGGCGGCTCGACCGTCTCGGTGTACGTCAGCGCGGCGTGGCTGCTCGGCATGCATGCCCACCTGGGTGTCCGCCTCGCCGTTCGTCCCGTCTCACGGTCGTGATCCTCCGCCGCCACGACCCCGCGGCGGAGTGACCTCGAGTCGACCGCTCAGAACGGAGGTTCGTCGTCGGGTTCGGGATCGACGAGGGTGGCCGCGATCGCCTCGACGCGACTGTCCAACCGGCCGGGGCTTGCCAGGATCTCCCCGGTGCGGGGGTCGAAGGCGAGCTCGTCCGTGACGTGTGCGGGGGTGTCGGAGGCACTCGGGCACCAGCGGGAAACCGGGCAGAACCGGCACCAGGCTCCCGGGGCGGCGCGGAAGGCGACATCGCGGTGCCAGGGCCGGACCCGGTCAAGGACGACCGCCTGGGCGGTCGAGACGGTCGCCGGGTCGGTCACGTCGAAGGTGAGCACCTCGGCGGAGTCCGGGGTGAGCTGCTCCAACTCGACCAGCCCGTCGGTGTCCCCGAAGACGCCGGCGGCGATCAGGCGGACCGCCAGGGCGAGCTGGGGGACCATCTCCAGCGCGTTTCCCGCGGTGATGCCGCGCGGTACGGCCGACGTCTTCTGCTCGCGGTAGACGAGGCGTCCGCCCACCCGGCGGAGGAGATCCGGGTGGGCGAGCACCATCACATCGGCCCGCGCGTCGTACGCGGCGATCTTCGGCTCGGGTCTGACCTCGGTGACCTCGTCCGGGCCGCGCAGCGGGCATACCGCCAGATGCCGGAGCAGGTACGGCCGGGCCCGGTGGTACTCCTGGCGCTCCATCAACTCGTCGGCGAGGCCGCAGTCATCGGCGTCCACCTCCGGCAGGTCCGCGGGAACGCAGGTCCTTCCCCGGCCGTGTGCGGCCTCAAGCCACGCGTGCACGTGCTGGCCGCGCTCGGCCGCCGGGCTCGTCTCCCAGTCGCCGGGCAGCCGGAGCTCTCGCAGGTGAGCCTGTGCCGGGCAGACCTGGTAGTACCGGGATGTCGTGATCGACCATGTCCGCCGGTGCGTGCCCCGGTCGTCGAGGCCGAGCAGGCCTGGCGCGTGCGCGAGGTCCCCGCAGGAGGCCCGTACCTTGCACTCGGCGCAGTCTCGCCCCGGGGTCCGGCCGCCACCGGCCAGCAGCCGGGCCGTCGCGGGTCTGACGTTCGAGGTGTAGGCGCCGCGGATCTCCTCCAGATCCGTCGTGTCGACAAGGACCCGGTCCGTGCCGGTGGTCAACCCGACCTCGACCACCCGCACTCGCCGGGGGACGGGAACGGGCCGTACCGGGACGGGGATGGCGCGATGCAGCTCCGACGGGTCCGTCACCTGCTTGCCGGCCGCCGCCACGTACGCCATCGCCTGGGTGGACGGAATATCCGTGCCGCCCAGGGGGCGGCGCAGGCGCATCCGCCGGAACTCCACCGTCGTACCGTCCGGTGCGCCGTACCACCGGCCCCACACGGTGAGGGATCGCATCTCCGCGGGGGACCGGCCGCCCTGGACGATCCGCGGCCGGTGCTCGGGCCGGAGCTCCACCCCCTCGGAGGCGAGTGTGGCGGCCAGGCTCTCGGAGACCTCCAGGTAGGTGTGGCAGGCGTGCTCGATCCAGTTGGCGACCCCCGGATGCACGGTGTCGCGGGCGTTTCCGAGGGTCCTCAGCAGAGCCTCGTCGATCGGGGCGGCCTCGAACTCGACAGCGTTGAGCACGTCCATCACCAGGCCGAGCGGAAAGGTCTCCCAGGGCGCGTACCTACGCCTCTCGGAGACCCGCGGCCACAGCTTCGGGCGAGCCTTGACCGCCGCGAAGTCTCCGCAGTCGCCGTCCCGGCGGTCGAGCAGGCTCGCCGACAGCCTGACGACATCGGGATTTCCGGTGAATTCGGTGCTGGGGGGCTGACTCAACGCACTCTCCTCGGTATGGGGGAAGTAGAGAGGTGCTACTGCGCTGTAACACAGTGAAACATATTGTGAATTAGAGTCACAACTTTTTGGGGTGATGAGCGGAAATTTTCCGATGAAACGCGACAATCGGGTATCCGTCAGGGGAGAGGCCCGGTCCTGTTCGCGGTCCGTGCTTAACGGTGGGTTACTACCGTTCGTCCGCTGAATGAACGGAAGTTGACCCGCTTCTCAGACGACTCTCATCGAGGGCACGTAGAACGACGTCATGAACGGTTCGGCCGCGGTGAAGGCGCTGGTCGTCGGTGACGGGCCTGACGTCCGTGAGCCGCCGTCCCGGGCGTTCCGGCCGGGCGGCCTCGCCATGCGGACCGCCGCTCACGGGACGTGCGCGTCCGGGGCGTTCCGTGCCGGGGGCTCGGACACGTCGCTCCCGGGTTCGCACCGTGACATGTCCGCCGACGCTCTCTCGAATGGAGCAACATGCTGCGCAGACTCCGCAGGTCGTCCGCGATCGCAGACAGCCCCGCAGACCCCGGGGACGGTGGCGGGGAGGGGCGGGTGTCCGATGCCGGGCGCGCGCTGCGTGCGCCGAGCAGGCTGCACGCGTTCAACCGGTACGAGATCAAGTATCTGGTCGACACCGCTCTGGTGGACGAGCTCCGGGGCGAGATGGAGCGGCGACTCGACCGGGACGCTCACAGCGGGGACGAGGGGTACGGCATCTGGAGTGTCTACTACGACACCCGCGGGCTCCGCTTCTACTGGGAGAAGATCGAGGGCCTGAAGTTCCGGCGCAAGTTGCGGATCAGGCACTACGGCGACCGTTTCAAGGTCGCCGCGGACACCCCGGTGTTCGTCGAGATCAAGCAGCGGGTCAACCGCGTCACCCAGAAGCGCCGGGTCTGCCTGCCGTACGCCGACGCGCTGCGGTTGTGCGACGGGCGTGAGCCGGTCGAGCACACCGAGGCGGAGCGGCCCTTCGTCGAGGAGGTTCTGGACCTGGTCTGCCGGCTCGATCTGCGGGCCACCGCGATGACCGGCTACCAGCGGCACGCCTATGTGGGCCGGGACGCCGATGTCGGCCTCCGGGTCACCTTCGACCAGCGCGTACGGGGCCGTGACCGGGATTTCCACATCGGTGCCGACGCCCAGAACCGGTTCATCGTCCCGCCCACCAAATCGATCATCGAGGTCAAGGCGAACGAGCGGGTTCCCTACTGGCTCACCGATCTGACCGCCAAACGGAACCTGCAGGTGGTGCGGGTCTCCAAGTACTGCCAGAGCGTGGAGGCCTTCGGCCGGACCCCTCGGTCGATCTTCCATGTCCCTGACCATGACCCCCACTCCGCCTGATGGAGGCGTAACCCCCATGAACTTTGATTTTCAGGACCTGTCCGGCACCTTCAGCGTGATGGACATCGCCATCGCGATGTCGCTGTCGTTCGTGCTCAGCGTGATGATCGGCTGGGTGTACCGGGCGACGCACCGCAACGTCTCCTACAGTCAGTCCTACGTCCAGACGCTGGTCATCCTCGGCATGATCATCTCGCTGATCATGCTGGTCGTCGGTTCCAACATCGCGCGCGCGTTCGCACTGGTCGGCGCGCTCTCCGTGGTCCGGTTCCGCAACGCGATCAAGGAGACCCGGGATGTCGGCTTCATCTTCCTGGTGATGGCCGTCGGCATGGCCGTGGGCACCCGCTTCTACGTTCTGGCCGCCGTCGCCGCCGTGGCGATCTCGCTGGTCATCATGATCATGAGTCGTTTCAACTGGTTCCACCTGAACGTCCAGCGCCAGGTGGTCAAGGTCCAGGTGCCCTCGGACGAGGATTACACCCACACGATCCAGGACGTGCTGATCCGGCACACCGACGAGTTCGAACTGGTGAGCATGGAGTCGATCCGCGGTGGCGCGCTGACCGAGCTGATGTACACGGTCAAGATCAAGAAGGGCGGCGAGCCCGCGAACCTGATCTTGGCCCTGCGGGAGCGCAACAGCGGCCAGCCGGTCACGGTTCTGACCGGGTACGACCAGACCGACCTGTAGGCCGCCGTGACCATTCCCAAGAACCGGCCGCGGCTGCGGCACCGGATTCCGGTCAGGCTCCGGCACCACTGGAGGGTGGTCGCCCTCTTCGCCGTGTTCCTGCTGGTGGTGGGTGCGGGCTTCGGCACCGGGACGATCCGGCCCTACGTGACCACCGGGCAGGTCAGCGCGGCGCGGACGGTCACCCAGGACATCGCGGGCACCCAGGACGTCTTCGACACCGCGATCTCGCACAGCGTCCAGATCACGTTCAAGGACGGGGCCTATCGGGACATGCTGGAGGAGTATTTCAAGGAGGGGGAGAAGAAGTACGTAGAGGCCGACCTGGTCATCGACGGGACCACCCTGCCGAGCGTGGGCATCCGGCTGAAGGGCAACTCCACGCTGATGGGGCTCACCTGGAACGGCAAGTCCCGCACCGGGGGGCGGGGCGGCGCCCCCGGCGGCGGGCGCCCGGGGAACTTCCAGCCGCCGGAGGGCTTCCAGCCTCCCGAGGGTTTCCAGCCGCCGGAGGGATTTCAGCCGCCGGACGGCGGTGCGGGTGGTGGCGGGGCAGGACCCGGGCGGGGTCCGGGTGGTCCGATGACCGCGCTCAAGGCGGAGGAACCCGAGAACCTGCCCTGGCTGATCAGCTTTGACGAGTTCGTGGAGGGGCGCCGCTACCAGGGGCACTCGCAGCTGGCCGTGCGTCCCGCGACCGGGCAGTCCTCGACCCTGCTGAACGAGGCACTGGCGATCTCGCTGGTCGGCGCGGCCGGCGAGCCGACCCAGCGGTACGCCTACAGCTCGTTCACGGTCAACGGCCGTTCCTCGTCTCCGCGTCTGCTGGTGGAGTATCTCGACGAGGGATACGCGGAGAGGCTCGGCGACGGCGTGCTGTACAAGTCGCTCGCCTCAAGTGGCTTCAGCTACAAGGGGGAGGACCAGACCGCCTACGGCACCGACTTCAAACAGGTCAACAAGGTGGGAGGTAAGGACCTGCAACCGGTCATCGACCTGGTCAAGTGGGTGGAGCAAGCCTCCGACGAGGAGTTCGCCGCCGGGCTGGCCGACCGGGTGGACGTGGAGTCCTTCGCCCGCTATCTCGTCCTGCAGAACCTGATGGTCAACTTCGATGACATGAGCGGTCCCGGGCGTAACTACTACCTGTGGTACGACCTGGACGGCAAGAAGTTCACCGTCATCACCTGGGACCTCAACTTCGCCTTCAACGGCAACGCCACGGCGGGGCCGAACGACGCGATCGGCATGGGGTTCGGCGGGGGCGGCCCGACGCGGGGGGCGGGTTCCCAGGCTCAGCCGGCACAGGGCTCGCGGTCCCAGCCGGCCGGGAACGGGCAGCCACAGGTTCAGCCGACGCGGAGCGGGCGGCCGCAGGACGGTGCCGGTCAGGAGGGCGGCGCCCGTCAGAACAACCCGATGGGCGGGCCGCGGATGGGCCACGCGCTGAAGGACAGGTTCCTGAAGACGCCCGCCTTCAAGAAGGTCTACGAGGAGCAGTACCGGAACCTGTACCAGAAGCTCCTGGGAGGCGGGGCCGCAGCCACGCTGCTCGACGACATCGTGAAGTCCTACCGGCTGAACGAGGGCGCCGACACCGCCAAGGTCGAGGCCGACGCCACGTCGCTCCGTACGACCCTCAAGACCCGCGCCGAGGCGCTGGGCTCGGACAAGGTGATCGCCGGCGGATGATCCTGCGAGGAACGGCGGGATCCCGCGTCCCGGTCTCCCGCCGTTCCTCCGCGCACTCCCTTTCCCCGGGGCCTCACCGGCATGCGATGATCCACAGTGGTCGGCGAAGGTGCTCCGGTTGGCCGGTGCGACACGGGCACGGCGACGCCTCCGACGGTCACCGGCGTGACGTGCCCGCGTACGCCGGGCCCGCTCGTGTACGGCATGTCGCGAAGATGAACAAGCATCGATGGGGAGGCGCGCATGGAGCACGTCCTGCGGGAGATCGCCAGCCAGCCCGAGTGCTGGCGGCGGGCGCTGGAGCTCGGCGCGGCGGGCCCGGCGGGCCTGCCGGAGGCGGGCGAGCGGGTCGCCGTGATCGGCTGCGGCACCTCGCTCTACATGGCACAGGCCTACGCGGTCCTGCGCGAGCGGTCGGGGCGGGGGGAGACCGACGCGTTCGCCGCCTCCGAGCTGCCCGCGCGCCGCTACGACCGGCTGGTGGCGATCACCAGGTCCGGGACCACCACGGAGGTGCTGCACGCCCTCGGCGCGGCCGGGGACATCCCGACGGTCGCCGTCACCGCCGACCCCGCGACCCCGGTGTCCGGCCTGGCGGAGACGGTGATCGCGCTGGAGTTCGCCGACGAGCGCTCCGTGGTGCAGACCAGGTTCGCCACCAGCGGGCTCGCCCTGCTCCGCGCGCACCTCGGGGAGGCTCCCGCCGACCTGGCCGCGCAGGCCGAGGCCGCGCTCGCCGCGCCGCTCCCCGAGGGGGCGCTCTCGCGGCGGCAGTTCACCTTCCTCGGCAGCGGGTGGACCAACGGCCTGGCCCAGGAGGCGGCACTGAAGCTGAGGGAGTCGGCCCTGGCCTGGTCGGAGGCGTACCCCGCGATGGAGTACCGGCACGGGCCGATCAGCATCGCCGACGAGAACAGCCTGGTGTGGTTCTTCGGCGGTCCGAAGGAACTGCGTGAGGAGTTGACCCGCACCGGGGCCCTGACCACGGCCGCGGAACTCGACCCGCTGGCCGACCTCGTCCGGGCCCAGCGCCTGGCGGTCGAGTTGTCCCGATCGCGCGGTCTCGACCCGGACAGTCCACGCAACCTGAGCCGTTCGGTGATTCTCACGTAACCGATGAGGACCACGACGCGCGGATCGGCGTCGTTGGTTCTCACGTGGTCTGGGGAAGCGGCCGCCACCTGGGGAGCGTGCGCGTGCGGTGTTCAGCGCCGTCGGACGCCGCTCGCGATCCAGCGGCGGACCACGGCCAGCGCCAGCGGGAGCGGTACGGTGCCCGCGCCGAGACCCACGTCGACCAGCAGGTCGAACACCTCCTTGCGGCGGGCGGCCGTGTCGATCGCCGCGTCGATGAAGCCGGGCGACTGGGCGGCGAGGGCGAGCACGTCCGTGGTGCGCAGGTGCCGCCCGAGTGCCTTCCTCAGCTCGCGCCGGTAGGCGGGCAGCGGGTCGGCGGCGGCCCGCACGGCCGCCTCGCCGGCGAGGCGGCCGGAGACCAGGGCGTAGTAGATGCCCTCGCCGGTGAGCGGGTTGATGAGACCGGCGGCGTCACCGGCGAGCAACACCCGCCCCGAGCCCGGCCTCGGCCGCCCCGGGGACAGGGGCAGGTGGTGGGCGCGCAGGTCGTGGGCGCTCAGGTGGGGCAGCAGTTCGGCGAGCCGGCCGTGCAGCACCTCGCGGCCCGGCCGGCCGGTGGCGCGCAGCCTGGGCAGGAGCATCCCGAAGCCGACGTTGGCGGTGCCGTCGCCGATGGGGAACGACCACGCGTACGCGGGCCACCCGTCCTGCTGCATGAAGATGGACTGCACGTCGTCGTCGGCGGGCACGTCGGCGTAGCCGCGTACGGCGATCGCGGTGTGCCTGTCGGGAGCGGGGGAGACGCCGATGAGGCGCCGCATCGTCGAGTTGGCCCCGTCGGCGGCGACGGCGGCGCGGGCGGTGACGGTGCCGTCGAGGACGATGTGGCCGTCGAGGACGGCGAGCGAGCGGACGTGGTGGCGGCGGACCTCGACACCGCGGGCACGGGCGGCGTCGACGAGGCGGGCGTCGAAGACCCTGCGGGGAACGACGTGGTTGGGCCGGGCGGAGGTGGCCGAGACGCGCGCGCCGCCGGGGGAGACCACCGCCAGGCGCTGCGTCGGCCGGTAGTCGGCGATGAGGTCGGGGATGCCCAGCAGGGCGAGCTCGTCACGGCAGTGGGCGGCGATGCCGTCACCACAGGCCTTGTCGCGGGGGAAGTCGGCCCGATCGAGCAGGAGCACCCGCGCGTCAGGCCGGAGCTGCCTCGCGCGCAGCGCGGCCGCCGCCCCCGCAGGCCCACCGCCGACGACCGCCAGATCCCACACGTCGTTCATCTGGGTGAACCTTCCCTGTACGCCCCTGCGGAACCGCCTGGCCATCACTCCCTCTGAGCAGAGGGCTCGCAGACTCGGATCGGGTTCGCATGGACACCGTCGTCGGTCTCGTCGTCGGTCTCGCCGCCGGGCGTGCCGGAGATCCGGCGCCCCGCACGCTCCTGCCGGGAATCATCCGGCCAGGAGCCGCTAGAGGCGGTTCAGGGCGGGAAGCAGTTCCTTCTCGGACCAGTCGAAGAACATGCCCTGCTGCTCGTGGCCGATCTGGACCAGGGCGACGTGCGTGAAACCGGCGTCGGTGTAGGCGCGCACCGCCTCCACCACGGCGTCCACGTCGGGACCGCACGGCACCCTCGCCGCGATGTCCTCCGGCCGCACGGTCTGGGCGCCGGCGGCGAAGTTGACGGGCCCGGGGAGCTCGGCCATGACCTTCCAGCCGGCCACGGACCAGCGCCACAGCCGGTGCGCCCGCTCCATGGCGGTCGCCACGTCGGGGTCGTAGCAGATCGCAAGCTGGCCGTAGACGGGCTTGCCCGCGCCGCCTGCGTCGGCGAACCCGCGCACCAGGTCCGCGTCGGGGTCGATCGCGACCAGCGCGTCCCCGTGCTCGGCGGCGATGTTCCCCGAACGGCCGCCGGAGGCGGCGATCGCCAGCGGGACGGGCTGCTCGGGCAGGTCGAACAGCTTGGCCGAGTCGACGTCGAAGAACTCGCCACGGTAGTTGACGTACTCGCCCTCGAACAGCTCCCTGATGATCTGTATGGCCTCCCTGAACATCAGGTGCCGGGTGTCGGCCGACGGCCAGCCCTCCCCGATGACGTGCTCGTTGAGGTTCTCCCCCGCGCCCAGCCCCAGCGTGAAGCGGCCCTCGCTCAGCACCCCCATGGTCGCCGCCTTCTGCGCCACCACCGCCGGGTGGTAGCGCATGATCGGGCAGGTCACGTACGTCATCAGGGGCAGCCGCGCGGTGGCCTGCGCGGCCGCGCCGAGCACCGACCAGGCGTACGGGGAGTGCCCCATCTCCTCCAGCCACGGGAAGTAGTGGTCGGAGATGACCGCGTAGTCGAAGCCGACCCGCTCGGCCGTGACGACGTCCTCGACCAGCTGCCTGGCGGGCGTCTGCTCGCACATCATCGTGTAACCGATTTCTGCCATACCCGGCCCCTTACCCCGCTCCGGTGAGGCGTCGCCGGCAGGGTCGAAGATCTCGCCGTCCTTTACGCTTCCCCCGCTCAGGCCTGCTTCACCGGCTCGGGCTCCGGGGCGCTCACGCCGGGTGGGTGCTCGGGGACGGTGGAGGCGAGCGGGACCTCCGCGCCGCTGACCATGCCCAGCTGGACGGTCTGGCGAGGCAGCACGAGGTCCAGCAGCCAGCTCCCGGCGATGCGCGCCCGGCCGTGCGGGACGGCCAGCAGGTGGTAACCCCGGGTTACCGCCTTGGCGACCATGCCCGACAGCGGCACGCCCAGCGGGTTCGCGGCGGCGGCGGCCCCGCCCAGGTCGACGACGAACCCCAGGTCGTTGTGCCGGTACGGCCGGAGCCGTCCGCGACCGTACGAGGCGGCGATGTTGTGGGCGGCACGTCTGCCCTGGCGGCCGGCGTGCTGGGCGGTCATCGCGGTGTACTCGCCGGGGCGGGTGAGGTCCGGCACCGCGGCCGCGTCGCCGCAGGCGTAGATCTCCGGGTGTCCCGGCACCCGCAGGTATTCGTCGACGAGCAGCCGCCCCTTCTCGGTCGGCAGCCCCAGCGACTCCACCATCGGGTCGGGGCGTACGCCGACGCACCAGATCAGTGACCGGGTCGCCACGAACTCCCCGTCGGAGAGTTCGACGCCGTCCGCCGTCGCCTCGGCCACACTCGTACCGGTGCGGATCTCCATGCCCCGCTCCGACAGCGTCCGGTGCGCGGTCCGCGACAGGCGCTCGTCGAGTTCGGGGAGGATGCGCGGGGCGATGTCGGCGAGGATCCAGCGCACCGGCTGGTCACGCAGCTCCGGCAGCCTCCTGCGGGTGTCGAGGGTGAGCAGCTGGCCCTGAGCCGCCACCTCGGTACCGGTGTACCCGGCGCCCACGACCACGAAGGTGCACCGGGCCCTGCGCTCCTCGGGGTCGTCGGAGATGGCGGCGAGCTCGATCTGGCGGATCAGGTGGTCGCGCAGGTAGAGGGCCTCGGCGATGCTGCGGAAACCGTGGGCGTGCTCGGCGACGCCGGGTATGGGAAGCAGTTTGTTGACGCTGCCGACCGCGATCACCAGGCGGTCGTAGCTCAGCTCGCGGGGGGTGCCCTCGGCGTCCGTGCACCTCAGGCGGCGCGCCTCGATGTCGACGGTGCCCGCGGTGGCGAGCAGATGCCGCACGCCGGGGTGGTTTCCCGCCAACGGGATCGCCACCTTGCGCGGGTCGAGGATCCCCGCCGCGACCTCGGGCAGCAGCGGCAGGTAGAGGAAGTAGTCGGTCGGGTTGATCAGGACGATCTCGATCGCGCCCTTCGCGATCCTGGAAAGGGTGCGAGCCGCTGTGAAGCCCGCGAACCCTCCTCCGATCACGACGACTCGCTGTCGCTGGGTCATGAGGTGGTTCCTTTCGACGCTCCGTATTCCAGCGGAGTGCCCTCTCTGCTCCCGGGTCAAGCACGGTGGGTCGTCCGGTGTTGCCCACTCGGACCGGTTAGGTCCGGATGAGGGCGATTAATCGCCAGGTCAGCGCGCGGGCAAGATGGCGGAAGGGGGCGAGTGGGAGCGGCCTTTCCTGGGGATGGCGGGATGGAAGGCGGCGGGGATCGGATGCCGCGCCGGTTCGAGGACGGGCCGGTTTGTGGACGAGCCGGTTCCCGAGGGGGGTGGGCTGTGACGACCTCCGAGCAGTCACGTGAGGAGCCGCCGATCTCACCGCCGGCGCCGCCCAACCGAGTGCCGGGCTCACTGGTCGTGAACTGGCTGACCAGCACCGACCACAAGGTGATCGGTTACCTGTACATGATCACCTCATTCGTCTTCTTCATGGTCGCCGGGCTCATGGCCATGATCATCCGGGCGGAGCTCATGCAGCCGGGCATGCAGGTGGTGAGCCTGGAGCGCTACAACCAGATGTTCACCATGCACGGCGGGGCCATGCTGCTGCTGTTCGCGACCCCGCTGTTCGCCGGGTTCGCCAACGTGATCATGCCGCTGCAGATCGGGTCGCCCGACGTGGCGTTCCCCCGGCTCAACATGGTGAGCTACTGGCTCTTCCTCTTCGGCGGCATCATCGTCCTGTTCGGTTTCATCACCAGCGGCGGTGCCGCCGACTTCGGCTGGACGTCGTACACGCCGCTCTCCACGGCGCCGTACTCCCCGCAGGTCGGCGGTGATCTGTGGATCGTCGGCCTGGTGATGGCGGGTCTCGGCACGATCCTCGGCTCGGTCAACTTCATCACCACGATCATCTGCATGCGGGCCCCCGGGATGACGATGTTCCGCATGCCGATCTTCACCTGGAACGTGCTGCTGACCGGTCTGATGGTGTTGATCGCCTTCCCGATACTGTCCGCCGCGCTGCTCGCCCTGGAGGCCGGCCGCAGGCACGGCGCCCGCATCTATGACCCGCAGACCGGGGGAGCGATGCTCTGGCAGCACCTGTTCTGGTTCTTCGGCCATCCGGAGGTCTACATCATCGCGCTGCCGTTCTTCGGCATCATCAGCGAGGTGATCCCGGTCTTCAGCCGCAAGCCGATCTTCGGCTACATCGGTCTGGTCGGTGCGACCATCGCGATCGCGGGCCTGTCGATGACGGTCTGGGCGCACCACATGTTCGCCACCGGCCATGTGTTACTGCCGTTCTTCTCCTTCATGTCGTTCCTGATCGCCGTCCCGACGGGGGTGAAGTTCTTCAACTGGGTCGGCACCATGTGGCGCGGGCACATATCCATGGAATCACCGATGATGTTCGCGGTCGGCTTCCTGGTCACCTTCCTGCTCGGCGGGCTGACCGGGGTCATCCTGGCCTCCCCGCCGCTCGACTTCCAGGTGCACGACTCGTACTTCGTGGTCGCGCACTTCCACTACGTGGTCTTCGGCACCGTGGTGTTCGCGATGTTCGCGGGCTTCTACTTCTGGTGGCCGAAGATGACCGGCAAGATGCTGAACGAGAAGCTGGGCAAGCTGCACTTCTGGCTGCTGTTCATCGGTTTCCAGGCGACCTTCCTGGTCCAGCACTGGCTGGGCGCGCAGGGCATGCCGCGCCGCTACGGCGACTACAGCCCGATCGACGGGTTCACCACGCTCAACCTGGTCTCCTCGATCGGCGCGTTCGTGCTCGGCGCCTCCACGCTGCCGTTCCTCTACAACATCTGGCACACCGCGCGCCGCGCCCCGCGGGTGACCGTGGACGATCCGTGGGGTTTCGGCAACTCGCTGGAGTGGGCCACCTCCTGCCCGCCGCCCCGGCACAACTTCACCTCGATCCCGGCCATCCGCTCGGAGCGGCCGGCCTTCGACCTGCATCACCCGAGGATCGGGGACCGGCCGCGCCGGCTCGACCCGACAGCCGGGCTCCAGAAGGAGATCTGAGCCGCGCTCAACAGGGGCGGCCAAGGGCGGTCCTGGTGGTCTCCTCCGGGTACGGCGACAGGCGTACGGCGTCGGCGGGGGAGAGCAGGCCCGCCGCCACCCGCTCGCACAGGCGGCCGAGGGCGGTGATCTCCGCGTGCTGGGCCGCGGCGAACGCGCGGTCGACCGGGTCGCCGTGGCCGGGAACGACGACGCCACCGCCGCCACTGCCGTCGCTGTCGCCGTCGCCGAGGAGGTCGAGCAGCCCGGCGAGGGTGGCCGGCCATTCGAGGGGATAGGCGTCCTCGTAGGCAGGTGGGGCACCGTTCTCCACCAGGTCCCCGGCGAAGACCACGCCGGCGTCCGGCACGTGGACGACCAGGTCGTTGCCGGAGTGGCCGCGGCCGAGGTGGGCCAGGACGACCGGGCGACCACCGACGGCCAGCTCCGCCCGGCCGGTCACCAGGTGGTCCGGCAGCGCGATCCCGGTCTTCGCGATGTCACCGGCGATGTCCGCGCGTCCCCGATCCCGGTAGTGGCGGGCCCACTCGTCCCTGGCCCGGCCGCCGTTCTCGGCCAGGTCGGTCCGGCAGCCCTCGTGCGCCCAGACGGGGCAGTCGAGGAACGGCCGGGTACCGAAGCTGTGGTCGAAGTGCGAGTGGGTGATCGCCACCGCCCACGGGGCGGATGTCACCCGCCTGACCTCCGAGACCAGCTCGGCCCCCTGCCGCTCGTCTCCCCGCGTGTCGACCACCAGGCAACCGCCGTCGCCCACGACCAGCCCCACCGACAGGTCCAGCTCGGCGTACCGCCGCACCAGCACCCGGTCCGCCACCTCGACCCATCGCCCTTCCACGGGGCGTATTCTCCCCGATCGCCGGCCACGGGGCACCGTGGAGGCGGTCAGGCGTCGGCGAACCAAGAGCCGTGGAAGCCGGTGGGCACCCGGCGTGGCAGCCGCACCGTCGCCACGGACTCCAGCGTGCCGGCGTCCAGCACCCACAGCGCCGAGTCGTCGCCCGAGGTGACGATCGACATCAGCCAGCCGTTGTCCTCGGCCCGCCCGTTCTCCGCCGGTACGAACACGGCCTCGCCCGCCTCGCCGCCGGTATCCCGTAGAAGGCTCGCGCCGGTGCCCGTGTTGTACTTGACGATCCCGTTGCCGGTGACGGTGTACAGGTAGCGGCTGGGAAGACCGATGCGCGCCTCATTGACCGAGGGGAACTCGATCGGGCGGTCGTCGAGCGGCTCCTCCTTCGCGACGCCACCGGCCGGATCGAGCGTCCAGCGGTACAGGCTCGCCCCACGCTCGACGGCTCCCTCGGCGCCGGGGCCGGGAACGTCGATGGGTCCCGCGGCCCCGGTGTCGTCGCTGACGCCCGCCCACGCGTTCTGGAAGTTCCGCGGGATGTAGCGGGCCGCCTCCAGGACCACCCGGCCCGCCGCGTCCTCGTAGGCGTTGCCCACGTGGAAGACGTAGCACGGGTCCACGTCGAACCAGCGCACCCGGCCGTCGGCCCGGCCCATGACGCCGAGGCGGGCACGGTGGGCGTCGTCCCACCGGTAGGGCACGCTCCCGCCCGCCATCGCCACCTCCATGTCGAAGACCACCGGCAGGTCCAGCCAGACCACGTGGTTCTCGGTGATCGCGAAGTCGTGCATCATCACCGCCCCGGGAATCTCGATCTCCCGGCTCTCGACCAGTTCGCCCTCGGCCGACAGCCGGTGGTAGGTGAGGTACGGGGGGACGACCCCGTGGCCGAAGAACAGCAGTTCCCCGGTGCGCGGGTCCTTCTTGGGGTGGGCGGTCATGGCGGTGGCCAGCCTGCCGCCGAAGTCACAGGCGCCGACCGTCTCCAGCTCGGGGGTGATCTCGTACGGCAGGCCGCTCTCGACCAGCGCGAAGATCCGCTCGGAGTGCCGGATCACGCTGGTGTTGGCGATGACGGCGGCCAGGTCGGGACCTTCCGGAGTCATGAAGGGGGCGTTGTCGGTGAAGCTGGTGGTCCGCACCCACCGGTTGCGGTACCACTCGGCGCGGCCGTCGCGCAGCCGGACGCCGTGCAGCATGCCGTGCCCGGTGAACCAGTGGCCGGGGTCCTGGCCCGGCAGCGGGTTGGGGCCGTTGCGGAGGTAGCGCCCGCTCAGCTCGGCGGGGAGGGCTCCCTCGACCTGGAGGTCATGGGCGTCGATCTCATCGGGAACCGGCGCGAGGTTTCCCTGTAGGTAGGACGGGGTCATAATCCTTCTTCGATATTCCATCTATGACATGTCAAAACTAGAAGTTCCGTTAATGACATGTCAACGTAGGAACTTAGAATGCCGTCATGAGCCTCCGACACGCGCTGCTTGGCCTGCTCTCCGAAGGTCCGGCGAGCGGATACGACCTGATGAAGGTCTTCGACGCCTCCCTCGCCAACGTCTGGCCCGCGACCCAGAGCCAGCTCTACGGCGAGCTGGGCCGCCTGGTCGAGGCCGGGCTGATCGAGGCCGTCGCCGAGGGGCCGAGGGGCCGCAGGGAGTACGAGCTGACCGAGCCGGGCATGGCCGAGCTGCGCCGTTGGATGCTCGAGGTCGAGCCCAAGCCGCTCCGCCGCAGTGACATGATGCTCCGGGTCTTCTTCCTCGGCGTGGTCGACCCCGCCGAGGCGGGCGCGTATCTGCGGCGGCAGGGCGCGGCGGCCGCCGAGAATCACGAGCGGCTCAGCCGGGTGCCCCCGTACCTCGGTTCCCCCCACCTGCTCTCCGCCCACGGGCGGCTCGCCCTGGAGTGGGGTCTGCGCTTCTCCGCCCTGCAGCACGAGTGGGCGGAGTGGGCCGCCCGCGAGATCGAGGCCACCGTGTCGGGCGACCGGGCCCCGGACGCCGAGCCGGACGCGAAGGACCCCTCCCAGGCCCGGTGAGGGCGGGTCAGGCCAGGACCCGGCCGACCATCCGTGCGTACATCCGGCCCGGGCTCGGCACCGACGACGGGTGCAGGAAGCCAGGGAGCATCGGCAGGTCCACCGCGAAGGGCTGCAGTCGCTCGTAGAGGACGTCGGCGCCCGCGGGACGGTTGTCGGGGTCCTTCTCCAGCAGGTCGGCGACGAGGCGGTTCAGCTCGGCGGGAACCCCCGGGACCTCGGGCGGGCGCTCCTTCACCTGGCGCTCGAACACGGCGTACTCGGTGGGACCGGTGAACAGCTGGCGGCCCGTCAGCATCTCGTGGAGCACGCATCCGAGGGCGTAGAGGTCGCTGCGGGGACCGGACAGGCCGCGCTGGATCTGCTCGGGTGCCATGTACGACGGGGTGCCGAGAATCTGGCCGACCCGGGTGAACTGCGTCGAGTCGGCCTCGCGGAGCACCGCCAGGCCGAAGTCGAGGACCTTGACGCTCCCGTCGGGGCAGAGCATCAGGTTGGTCGGCTTCAGGTCGCGATGGCAGACGGACAACGCGTGGGCCGCGGTCAGCACCGCGCAGGCCTGGGCGGCGATCGCCGCGGCCCAGGGCACGGGGAGCGGGCCGTGCTCGCTGACCACGTCGGCCACGGTGACGCCCTCGATGAACTGCATCACCTGGAACAGTCGCTGGTCGAAGGTGCCGAAGTCGTACAGGACCGGTGCGCCGGGGTGCTCCAGCCTGGCCAGGATGCGGGCCTCGCGCAGGAAACGCCGCTTCAGCTCCTCGTCGGGGCCGGTGAGGAACCTCAGGAACTTGACGGCCACCCTGCGGTCGAGATGCCTGTCATGGCCGCCGTAGACGGCCCCCATGCCCCCCTGGCCGAGAGGGAGGTCGTCGAGCACGTATCGGTCGCCGATGACCATCGACCCTCCCCTGGACGTGCGGGCATCACGCCCCTTGGTCGCACGGCCGGAGATGGCCGTCGACCAGTCCGTCAAAGCCTAGCCGGATCAGCGTTTCCCCCAGCGCCCTCGTCGCGCGCAGTCTGTCCTCCAGTTCGAACAGCTCGCGGAAGGCCGTGCCGTACATCCGCTGGTCGGACAGGGGCAGCATGGGCACCCTCGCCCGCCGCACGTCGAGGCGGCTGGAACTGGGATGGACCCTGGCCGCGTCGGCCGAGCGCAGGAAACCGGCCAGGAACCCGGAGTCGAGCCGCTGCGGGTCGACCCGGTACAGCGTGAGCTGCGGGCCGAGCGCCGCTCCGCTCTGGGTGATCACCCTGACCGCGCCGAGCACCGTGGTCACCACGTCGCCGGGCCTGATCATGATCAGTGCCGGGTCGAGGGTGGTACGGCCGGAGGGTGAGGCGCCCGCCGCGGTGTCGTCGGCGGTCAGCACGGGGAGAGGGCCCTCGTCCGCCGACATCCTCGGCGGCGCCTGCAGGATCGTGATCAGCCCCGCCTTGGCCAGCTCGCCGACCGTGGTGGTCGGCAGGTCCTGCCGCTCGGCGAGCAGCTCCAGGGCGGGAGTGGCCTCCGACAGCGTGGCCGAGGTCTCCATGAACCTGGCCAGGGCCTCGGTGAAGTCGCGCGGGAAGTCGAGGCCGCTGTGCTGCGGGCGGTGCCTGGCCGGGGCTAGGTCGACCTCGTCGTCGAGCAGGTCGATGATGCGCACCGTGCGGCTCTCGCCGGACAGCTCGGCCTCGGGGTTCTCCAGGTACGCGCGCCAGGCGGGCTCCACGACCGACAGGTCCTCGCCGGCGTCCACCACCAGCAGCTGGGACGGCGGGCGCCCGCCGTCGGGCCTGCGGAGTATCCACAGGTCGGGGCCGCCGGGCGCCAGCGTCACCACGGCCCGCAGCGCTCCCGCCCGGAGCAGGTTGCCGCGGATCCGCTTGCCCGGACGCCGGCTGGCGGCGGCGGTGGGCATCAGGATCGCCACCAGGCCGCCCGGCCGCACGCGGGCGAGGCAGTGCTGTACCCAGGCGAGCTCGGACTCACCGCGCGGCGGCAGGCCGTACTCCCAGCGCGGGTCGCCGGCGAGCTCCTCGTGACCCCAGACCCGCTCGTTGAACGGCGGGTCGCAGACCACGGCGTCGGCCACGTCACCGGCCAGGCCGTCCTCGCGGAGCGAGTCACCGGCGACGATCCGCGCCTCGGTCCCGCGCAGCAGCACCCGAACCGCGCTGAGCAGCGCGTTCGTCTCGTTGACCTCCTGCCCCATCAGGACGGTCTTCCCGCCGGTCGAAGCGCTTCCCCGCCGGGCCGTCAAGGTGTCCGCGCCCAGCAGCAGCGTTCCGACACCGCATGCCGGGTCCAGGACGACGTCCCCCTCCCGCACCACCAGCCGGACCATGAGCTCGGCCACATCGTCCCTGGTGACCGAGAGCTGGCGGGAGTGCGCCTCGACGTAGCGCTCGCACAGGAACTCGAAGACCTCCAGCGGGTCGCGTTCGGTGGCCAGCTCGGCGACCAGCCGGACGAGGGCCAGATCGTCCAGGCGAAGATCGGCGGAGCCGGGGAGATCGGTCGTCACCTCGGCCATGCGGGTGAGAGACTTCGTTCCATGATCACGCCAGGCGGTGGGCTCACGGCGCAGGAACAGCAGGAACGCGCCGACCTTGGCCACCAGTTCGCCCAGCCTGAGGTCGTCGACCGAGGTGCGCATCCGCTGCCAGACCAGGTCGCCGAGCGAGACCTCGAAGGATTTGCCGTTCGCGCGCAGCCACACGGCGATCTCCGGCAGCGAGAACAGCGGGCTGGAGGTGGTGCCGCCCACCGGCTGGGGAAAGTCCTCGTGGCGGCGGCGCCAGTTGCTCACCGCTGCCCTGCCGACCCCGGCAAGCCGGGCGATGTCGCCCGCGTTCACGGTGATCTCCTGGCGCTCCTCCATGTTGGGCCACAGTAGTTGACTGTGCCGCAACGGTCTACAACGTCTTTGCTTGTGAAGTGCTTCAACCAATGATTTACTGCCTTCATGGCACTGAACCAACCACTGGCACTGCGCTACGCGGCCCGCTCCGACGTGGGGGTCCGCCGTGAGGCGAACGAGGATTCGGGCTACGCGAGCGCGCGCCTGCTCGCCATAGCGGACGGCATGGGTGGTCATGCGGGTGGAGAGGTCGCCAGCTCACTTGCCGTCACCGCCATGGCGGCGCTGGACGACACCCTTCCCACCGGCGGTGTCGACCTGCTCGCCGCGCTCAAGGGCGCCGCCAGGGACGTCAACCACACACTGCGCGACATGAGCGAGCAGGATCCCACGCTCCGCGGCATGGGCACCACCCTGACCGCGATGCTCTGGGACGGCGCCACCTTCGCCCTGGCCCATGTCGGAGACTCCCGGGCCTACATGTTGCGCGACGGCGCCCTCTACCAGATCACCCATGACCACACCCTGGTCCAGTCGCTGGTGGACGAGGGGCGGATCACCCCTGAGCAGGCCGCCGAGCACCCGCGCCGGTCAATGGTGCTGCGGGTCCTTGAGGGCACCGGCGACGGTGAGCTGGACCTGTCACTGCGCGAGGCCTACCCGGAGGACCGCTACCTGCTCTGCTCCGACGGCCTGACCGCCGTGGTCGGTCCCGAGACCCTGTTCAACACGCTGACCGAGATCTCCGACCCCGATGAGGCGGCCCGCTGGCTCATCGACCTCGCCAACCGGGGTGGCGGCCCCGACAACATCACCTGCATCGTGGCCGACTTCGGGGCGCCCACCGGCTCCGCCCCGGTGGAACCGACCATCGTGGGCGCCGCGGTCGAGAGGAAACTCTCCCTGTAGGGACCCCGCTGCCTCCCCGAACGTCGGGGAAGCGCCGGCGTGCTCGGGTGGCCGCCACGGCCTTGGCGGGGATCTCCAGGTCAGGGCGTCGGGTTCTTACCAGGTCCTGCCGGTGATGCGTTCGTACGCCTCGATGTAGCGCGCCCGGGTGACCTCCACGACCTCGGCGGGGACCTCCGGAGCGGGTTCCTTCTTGTCCCAGCCCGTGCTGGTCGCCCAGTCACGCACGTACTGCTTGTCGAAGGAGAACTGCGCGTGGCCGGGCTCCCACCGGTCGGCGGGCCAGAAGCGGGAGGAGTCTGAGGTCAGCACCTCGTCGCCGAGCACGAGCGTGCCCTCGGAGTCCCAGCCCAGCTCGATCTTGGTGTCGGCGATGATGACGCCCCGCTCCGCGGCGAGTTCGGAGCCTCGCAGGTAGATCTCCAGCGTGATCCGCCGGAACTCCTCGGCGACCTCGGTCCCCTCCAGGGCGACCACCTCGTCGAAGGAGATGGGCTCGTCGTGCTGCCCGAGCGGTGCCTTGGTGGACGGGGTGAAGATCGGCTCGGGGAGCTTGGAGCCGTCCAGCAGGCCGGGCGGCAGCGGCACGCCCGAGACCGACCCGTGCGCCCGGTACTCCTTCAGCCCGCCGCCGGTCAGGTAGCCGCGCGCGACGCACTCGACCTTCGCCATCTCCAGCTTCCTGCACCGCACCGCACGGCCCGCGAACTCGGCGGGTACGTCGGTCGCCGAGATCACGTGGTTGGGCACGATGTCGGCGAGTTGCTCGAACCACCAGAGCGAGAGCTGCGTGAGGATCCTCCCCTTGTCGGGGATGGGCGTGGGCAGGATCACGTCGTACACCGACACCCGGTCGGACGCCACGAGGATGATGTCCCCGCGGTCCTCGTAGACGTCGCGGACCTTCCCTGAATGAAGAAGCTTCACAGCTTTCCTTGCTCTCGCTCGACCCGGTCGCTGACCGACACCTGCTCACCGTATTCGACGTTCGGCGACGACCCGGCAACCGGGCACCCCCTTCCGCGCCCTCCCGGGACGGCCTCGTGATCAGCCTTCCGAGCCGCCCCTTATCCGGTGGTCACGATGCACATCGACCTCATGGTCGGCGGTTCCGACGTCACAGGCACCGGCGTTCACCACAACGGCGGAACGGTCGAACCACTCCGCGGCGATGAGTGGCAGGTCTGAGCCACGTCTCGCGCGACGGCCTGGCCGGAGGTGAGAAGGTCCCCTACCGGAGGACGGAGAAGACCTCGCCGTTGCCGGGTACGCCGACTCCGCGCCAGGAGAAGGGGACTCCGTGGGCCACCTCCAGGTCCGGGCCGTCCATCAGCTGGAAGTGCACGTGCGGTTCGGTGGAGTTGCCGGAGTTTCCGCAGTGGCCCAGCAACTGGCCCGTATGGACCCGGTCACCCTCGCGGACGGCCAGCGAGCCGCGCCGGAGGTGGGCGTACATGGCGTACGTGCCACCGCCGAGGTCGAGGACGAC
Source organism: Streptosporangium sp. NPDC005286 (assembly GCF_040607515.1). Taxonomy (NCBI): domain Bacteria; kingdom Bacillati; phylum Actinomycetota; class Actinomycetes; order Streptosporangiales; family Streptosporangiaceae; genus Streptosporangium; species Streptosporangium sp. NPDC005286. The sequence goes on from NZ_JBEXGU010000025.1 coordinate 61,279, forward strand.
GTGGTTGCCGACGACCTGGCTCGGGCCGCCCATCGAGCGGAACATCGCCTCGAAGGCGAGGAAGAGCAGGGCGGGAAACGAGTTGCGGCTGAGGTGGTCACGGTTGTGGTCGACGGCGCGTACCACGGTGGCGTCGGCGACGGCCAGCAGCGGGGCGCCGAAGGCGGGGAAGTCGCGGTTGCGGCGGACGACGGGCCACCAGCCGAAGCGGGGCCTGGGCCGGTCCTCCGGCTCCGCCACGATGTCGACGGCGTACGCCTGGCCGTAGGCGTGGGTGCCGTGGCTGGGGACCTTGTCGGCCGGGCTGTTCAGGGCTGACCAGCGACCGGTGACCGGTGGGTCGACCTCGACGGCCGGTGGGGTGCCGGGTGAGCGGGGCTGCCGGGTCATCGCGAAGAACTGCAGGACGATCGCCAGACCCAGCGGGATCCAGCCCCACAGCCAGGAGAAGTCGAAGTAGAACCCCGCCACGAGTTGCGCGAAGAAGATCACCCAGCAGCAGCGGGAAAGAGTCATGGATGTTCTGCGCATGGAGATCCCTCCGGATCGCGTGTCGGGCCGGCTCAGGACAGGTTCAGGGCCGGGAGGCGGCCAGCACCACCAGCAGCGGGACGACCCGTCCCGGGGGGACCTCGTAGCCGCCCCGGCCGGTGCTGTGCAGCCAGCCTGCGGAGATCAGTTGGCGCAGGTGGTGGTAGACCTGTCCGGTGGTGCCGAGGCCGTCGAGCGCGGTCAGTTCGGCGACGGTGCGGCGACCACCGAGGATCTCGCGGAGCAGGCGCATCCGTACGGAATGCCCCAGTGCCGCGAAGGACTCCGCGGCGTCCGACCAGTTCTCGTCGAGGAGCGCGTCGGTGGGCAGGGCCTGCTGCCATTCGTACAGCTCGTTCGTCGGCAGCCGGACCATCCCGGTGAACAGCACGCCGCCATGGACGACCTCGTTCTCGGCGAGTTTCGCCTTCAACCCCTCCAGCGCCCAGAAGTCGGCGTCCTGGGGACGGACGTGGCCCCCGCCGGCGCCCGCCCCCTCAAGCACCGTGAGCCGGCGTTCCAGCGCTGCAACGCGCTCCTCGAGTTCCATTCTTTGATTTTACGTAATTACGTACAACTGTCAAAACTGGGAGGGATGTGGCCGGGGGCGGCAGGTCACGGGCGCCTGCGGGCTCGCAGGATGGCGTCGTGGATGATGACCTCGTTGCCTTCGGGGTCGGCTGCGGGGCGCGGTCTGGCGTCGGTGACGAGGATGTCCCACCGGTCGGGGTCAAGGGAGTGCGCGATCTCCTCGGCGGTGAAGAACATGTCGGGCACATTGAGCCGGGGCATCGTGGTCTCCAGGTCCGAGAAGTGGTGGCCGACGATGAGCAAAGTCCCGCCGGGGGCCACCGAGGCGGCCAGCCGGGCGAACAGCGCCTCACGCTGGACCCCCGGCAGGTGCATGAAATGGGCGGAGACCAGGTCGAAGTGCCCCGAGGTAGGTGTCCAGACGGTCAAGTCGGCGTGCACCCAGTCGATCCGCCCGGCCACCTCCGCGCCGAGGGCGCCGGCCTGTTCGGCGCCACGCCGCAGGGCGGTGGTGGCGAAGTCCACCGCCGTGACCCGCCAGCCGCGTTCGGCCAGCCAGAGGGCGTCGGCCCCCTCGCCGCAACCGACGTCGAGCGCCGTGCCGGAGGGCAGGTCGGTGGTCTCGGCCACGAGCTGGGGATTGGGGCGACCGCTCCAGACCGCGGCACGGGAAAGGTAGCGCTCCTCCCACGCCTGCTCGTCGAACATGCTCGCGGTGCTCTCGGCCGGGGTGTGGTGGTGGTCGCCGGGCGCCCGCTCGGCGTGGTCGGAGCGGGGTTCGGGCCCGCCGCGGTGAGCGGCGACGGCGTGGCGGGTGTCCTCGGCGATGAGGTCGGCGTTGATGGCCGCGGCGGTGTTCAGCGCCGAGGCGGCGGAGACGATCACCTGGGCGCGCAGGTCCGCGACGTTGCCGGCCACCCACACCCCGGGCACCGAGGTGGCCCCGGTGGGGTCGGCGGGCACGTAGCTGCCGATGACGTGGCCGCCGGCCAGTTGTTCGACCGGCTCCAGCCCGAGGGAGGCGAGCACGCCGGCTCGGGCGGTGAAGCGCGGCGCGACCACCACGGCCTGGCAGGGGACGAGCTCTCCCGAGCGCATCCGGACGCCACCGAGCCGGTCGCCGGTCGTCTCCAGGGCGGCGACCTCGCCCTCCACGAGCGTGACGCCCCGGGCGGCCAGCTGCTCGTACTCCTCATCGGTGGGTTTGGGGGCGGTGTGCAGGAACAGGGTCACCCGCGGGCTCCACTGCCGGAACAGCAGGGCCTGGTGCGCGGCCATCGGGCTGTCGGCCAGGACGCCGATCGCCTGGTCGCGGACCTCCCAGCCGTGACAGTACGGGCAGTGCAGGACGTCGCGCCCCCACCGCTCGGCCAGTCCTGGAACGTCGGGCAGTTCGTCCACCAGGCCGGTGGTCACCAGCAGCCGCCGGGCCCGAACCTCCCGGCCGTCGGCGAGCAGTACGCGAAAGCCCTCGCTGCCCTCCAGCCGATGGGCCGAGGTGGCGGTGCCGGTCACGATCTCACCGCCGTAACCGGTCACCTCGGCGCGGCCGACGGCCAGCAGCTCGCCGGGAGGTGTGCCCTCGCGGCCCAGGTAGTTGTGCACATGCCCGGCCGGGGTGTTGCGCGGGGCACCGGCGTCGACCACCAGCACCGAGCGGCGTGCCCGGCTCAGGGTCAGGGCCCCGCTGAGCCCGGCCGCGCCGCCACCGACGACCACCACGTCGTACTTCTCCTCCACCGCGTGCTCTCCTCTGCTCGTCGTACGGCCGGAGTGGGATCACGGCGGCCGTCTCGTCGCTGAACTATCCGCGCACGGCGGCAGATTTGACAAATGCCTTTGCCGGGATGGCAAATAGGTGGCATGAACGACGACGCTCTCACCCCAGACGAAGCCCTCGACAGGGTCATTGACGCGGTAGGCCCGCGCCTGCGGGCACTGCGCCAGCAGCGCGGCGCGACCCTGGCGCAGCTCTCCGAGGCCACCGGGATCTCGGTCAGCACCCTGTCCCGCCTGGAGTCCGGTCAGCGCCGTCCCACTCTGGAACTCATGCTCCTGCTGGCCCGAGCCCACCAGCTCCCCCTGGACGAGCTCGTCGGCGCGCCGGAGACCGGCGACCCACGCGTCCACCAGCGCCCGATCACCCACAACGGCATGACGTTCGTCCCGCTGACCCGCCGGCCCGGCGGGCTCCAGGCGTATAAAATGATCATTCCGGCGAGCCGGCCCGCCTGCGGGCCGGAACAGCGGGTCCACGAGGGCTACGAGTGGCTCTACGTGCTGTCCGGGCGGCTGCGCCTGTCGCTCGGCGAGAAGGAGATCGTCCTGATGCCCGGAGAGGTGGCGGAGTTCGACACCCACATCCCGCACGCCTTCAGCAATCCCGGCCCGGAACCCGCCGAGGCACTCAGCCTGTTCGGCCCCCAGGGCGAACGCCTGCACGTCCGCGCCCGTCCCTCCAGCAGATGATCACTTGGAGCGCCGCACTCAGCTCCGCAGCAGGTCGGCGAGGACCACGGCCTCGCTGATGTCGGCCTGCCTGGTCGCGGTCAGGAGCGTCAGCGTTCGCTGCTTCGCCAGCTCTCGCAGGTGCTCCAGCGCGGTGGCCCGCTCGGGGTCCTTCAGCTCGGCCCGGTAGCGGCGGCCGAACTCCTCGAACCGAGCCGGATCGTGGCCGTACCACTTGCGCAACTCGGTCGAGGGCGCCACCGCCTTGCACCACTCCTGCAGGTGCGCCTTTTCCTTGGACAGCCCACGCGGCCAGACCCGATCGACCAGCACCCGGGCACCGTCCTGCGCCTCCGGTTCCTCGTAGACCCGGCGCACCCGTACTTTTGGTTCGTTAGCCATGCCGGGGTCGTTCCCGGATCGCGGTAATGAGTAGCCACAGGTCCGGCTACCGGGTGGAGTCGGTCCGTCGATCAGCTGGGCGACAGCGTGACGTTGACCTCGTAGTCGGGACCGCCGTTGCCGGAGATCTGCCGCAGGTGGTGGCGGACGCTGGTGGTCAGCGGGTCGAGCCTGATGTGGTGGCGGGCGATGAGGTCATCCGGTGCCAGGGAGTCCACCTCCCAGATCTCGATGGTGGCCTGGCCCCCCTGGGCGACGAACGAGGGCTTGATCGAGGAGGGAGTCGCCCAGGCCGGGTAGCTGTTGCTACCCGGCGGGCATGGAATCTGGTTGGGGCTGTAGCAGGAGTTCGCCCGGACCGGCATGACCGACCCGCCGCTCGGCCAGGCACGCACGGTCTGGCTGGAGGACGCCGTTGGCCAAGGTCCGATGATCTTAATGAAGATCTCGTCACCGTCACCGCCTTCCTGCGTCCGCCACGAGGTGATCGTGTCCAGAGCGACCCGTACCATCGGGCTCCCCGCGGGGGGCGTCGTGCTCCCGCCTCCGCCTCCGCCTCCGGGGTTCTCACTACAGTCGCCGCATGGCGGTTCCACGGGGGGCCTGGCGAAAGCGGTACCGGTGGTGAGCGTTTGTGTGCCGCTGAGCACGATGAGCATGGCCATGAGCGCGATGGCCGGACGTTTCCTGTCCATTGGGGGTCTCCTTATCATTGCGACCATGACCGACGGTCGTCCAACCGGCCTGGAAGCGACTTGGAGTCGGCTGCAACCGCTGTCCTGGCGGCCTACGGGCCGCGCTCGGGAACACCAACGGCTGACCTCGTACGCCACTCGGCCCCGGACCGATGTCCGGGGCCGAGTCGCCGGCCGAATCGGCTAACCGGCTATGGATCCGGACCACAGCTGTGTGGCGCTGGAGTAGATGGGCGGCGACACGTCGCCATCAAAGTCGGAGGACACGGCGCTGCCGTAGCGGTTGTCGCCCGGCGCCGGTGCCCCGGGCGGGTCGAGCGGAGGACCGGCCACGGGGCAGGGCGGGAAGGGACACTTTTGCGGCCCTTCCCGCCCTGCCCCCGTGAGCGGGTTTCACGGTTCGGGGGAGAGCCGGTCGGCGGCGTGTTCGATGGCGGTGCTCACTCGGTCGGCGAGGAGGCCGACTGCGCCGACCGCGCGGGTCATCGGGTCGTCCTCGGCGCCGCCGAGGGCCTGGGAGCGGAGGTAGGCGGTCTTCACCTCGGTCCATCGGGCGGCCTGCTCGGCGGTCAGGGTGCCGCGTAGTTCGGCGAGTTTGAGCAGGTTGGCCTCGGCCCCTGAGGTGAGGGTCTGGGCCTCGCCGAGGTAGTGATCGTCGATCACCGCCTCCAGTTCGGCGTCGTTCATCACCGGGACGACCCGGGCCGCGAGCTTGTTCATGTTCCGGTACGAGCCCTGGAGCTGGTAGGGCGGCTCGGTCCGCGAGGCGTCCGACTGGGCGGCCGAGGCGATGTACGCCTGGTTGTTGGCCAGCACCACCTTCTGGATCCGGAGCAGCTTGCGGAGCACCGCGAGGACCTGTTCCAGCTCCACCGAGGAGTACGGGTGGGAGAGCTGGTCGGCTCGGACCCCCGAGTCGCCTCGCGCCAGCCGTACCAGCAGGCGGATGTCGTCGCGGTCGCGGGTGGAGAGCGGGGACAGGACCGGGTTGGAGGTCAGCGCGTTGTCGATGTAGCTCAGCGCGAACAGCTCGTCCCGGCCGGACAGCACGTCACCGAGGTTCCACACGTCGGCGCGGTTGGCGAGCATGTCGGGGATGCGGAAGCGCTTGCCGGACTCGGTGTACGGGTTGCCCGCCATGCAGACCGCGAAGCGCTTGCCGCGCAGGTCGTAGGTGCGGGTCCTGCCCTCCCAGACACCCTCCATCCGGCGCTGGCCGTCGCAGAGCGAGATGAACTTCTGCAGCAGCTCCGGGGAGGTGTGCTGGATGTCGTCCAGGTAGAGCAGCACGTTGTTGCCCATCTCCAGCGCGAAGGAGATCTTCTCGATCTCCTGCCGTGCCGTCGCGTCGGGCGCCTGCGCCGGGTCCACCGAGGTCACCAGGTGGCCCAGGGCAGGGCCGTTGACCTTGACGAAGATCAGCCCCAGCCGGTTGGCCACGTACTCCATCAGGGTGGTCTTGCCGTAGCCGGGCGGGGAGATGAGCAGCAGCATGCCCATCTGGTCGGTCCGCTTGGCATCCCCGGCCGCGCCGAGCTGCTTGGCCAGGTTGTCGCCGATCAGCGGCAGGTAGACCTCGTCGAGCAGCTGGTTGCGGACGAAGGCGGTCATCACCTTCGGCTGGAACTCCTCAAGGCGCAGCCGCTCACGCTCGGCCGCGACCAACTCGTTGCGCCGCTTCTGGTAGGCGCGGTACGCGGGGACGCGGTGGTCGCGGAAGTGCCGGGTCCTGGCCAGGAACTCGTCCAGCCGCAGCTGGATCGCGCGCCCGGAGATCCGGGGGTGCGCACCGAGCAGCCCCTCGACCGTGGCGGTCAGCGCCGCGGACGAGTCGTGCCGCGCCACCTCGCAGAGCAGTACGGCAACCGCCTCCACCAGCTCCGCCGATCCGGAGGCCGATGCCGAGCCCAGCCCGGAGCCCGGCGTCGAGACGTCAAAGGCGGACAGCCATGCCTCAGCCAGGCGGTGACGCCCGGAGAGGTCGTCGCCGAGCGCTCGCAGGTCGTCCTCGAACTCCTGGCGCGCGGGGCCGAGCGCCCGGTCGAACCGGTCGAGCAGCGACAGTGCCCCCGCGCTCGTCACGAACCCGAACGGCTTGCCCGCCAGTTCCTCGAAGAGATACTCCCCGGCCAGTTCGAAGACGCCCTCGTCTCCCTGTGCGCGGGTCCCGGTCGCCCGGGGCGCCCCGGACGTGCTCGCGGCGGCCACGGCGAGCGCGCCCGCCGGGCTCTCCGGCCGGCCGTGGAGACCCCGGCTGAAGGACGCGATCGCGGAGCCGAGGGCGGCACGGGTCTCCCGCACCGCCTCCACCTGGCCGAACAGGGTCCGGGCCCGGGCCAGCGACGTCGCCCGGGTGGTCCAGGTCGCGCGGGCGGCCTCGTCGGTGCCGTAGGTCCAGAAGAGCTGGGCGGCGGCCCGCGCCGCCGGCGGGTAGCGGAGCAGGCCCGCGCCCGCGTGCAGGCGGAGCGCCGCCTGCAGGATCGCGGTGGCGTCGTGGTCGTGGACGCCCCGCTCGTAGCCCTCGTCGTAGCGGGTCTCCGCCACCCGGCGGACGATCTCCAACAGCTCCCCGTCGGCCACCGCCGCCTCGTGCAGCGCGTCCAGGGAGACCTGCCGCTCGCCCAGGGTCAGGGTGCCGGACTCGGCGGCGGCCAGGATGGCGGCGGCCAGGTGCTCGCCCCGGTAGACCTCCGGCGACTCCGAGACCGTCAGCTGGTTCCAGAACGGCCGGGTCTCCTCGAAGGCCGCGTCAAGCACCGGGGAACGGTAGTCGGTCCCGGTGACGGCGAACGCCATCCGGCCTTCGTGCGGGACCAGGGTCAGGTCGGCCGGCTGGGTGTTGACCGCGAACAGGTGGCGGCCGAGCCGGATGGTCTCGCCGCCGTCGGTGTAGAGGTCGAGCCGGTCGCGCAGGGCGCGGCCCGCCTCCTGGCGGGCGGACTTGACCCGGCCTTCGAGCTCCTCGGCGCGGACCTGGTCGCCCAGCGCGCGCAGCTCCCCGGCCACGCTCTTGAGCTTGAGCACCATCGGGTCGGACCCGAAGTAGGTGTTGACCTCGTCCAGCGACTTCAGCCCGGCCAGGCGGCGTCGTACGCTCGACAGGATCCGGGTCGCGGAGTCGGCCAGCCGGTCGGCGCGGCGGGCCCGTTCGTCGAGCAGCGCCTGGCGGCGCGAGGAGAACGCCTCATAGACGTCCTCCCGCTTCGAGGACAGCTGCCCCAGGAAGTCGTCGAACTCGGCGAAGCGCGACTCCAGGTTCTCCAGCTGGAGCATCAGCCGGCCCAGCTGCTCGTCGCAGCGCTCGGGGGTGTCGGACATCGCCAGCGCACCGGTGATCGCCTGCCCCAGCAGGGCGTACTCGGCGGCGAAGGCGGCCCTGCCCTCACCGGCCAGCAGCTCCCCGCGCCGGGCGTCCAGCGTGGCGCGGGCGCGGTTGACGCCGCCGAGCACCTCGCCGACCCGTTCCAGGATGGCGGTCCGCACGGTGGCGTCGGCGATGTCGAGCGTGCCGACCACCTCGACCACGATCTCCAGGCCCCGCGCCTGCCGCTCCAGCCGTTCGCCGATCGGCCCGGCCTCGGCCACGGTCGCGATGGCGCCCGCCTCGGAGACCAGCGACTCGACCTCCGCGTGGTAGCCGGCGAAGGCGTCGTCGCCGCGCAGGAAGCCCGCGGCGCGCTGCGCGGTGCTGTCCAGCTCGGCCGCCAGCTCCGCGTCGAGCGCGTCGATCCTGGCGACGTCGACGTGGCGCAGCTCGCGCAGGGTCACCAGGTGCCCCTGCGACTGGCGCAGCTGCGAGAGCCGGTCCACCCAGCCCTGGGCGGACCTGGGCGCCTCGCTCCGCGCGTGCCGTACCAGCGCGGTGATGTCGGCGGCGGTGGCCTCCAGCGCCTCGGCGGCCTGCCGGGTGAGCGACTGGACGTTCTCGAACTCGTCCAGCACCTGCTCGGCGGTGGCCCGCACGTCGGCGAGCGGGCCGCGCAACCCGTGCTCGCCCAGCCAGTGGTAGTGGTCGAAGACCCGGGCGCAGGAGGCGATCAGCGCCTCGAAGACCGGGATCGACGGCGCCATCTCGTCGACCATCCCGGCCACCGAGAGGCAGTCGGAGATGCCCCGGACCAGCTCCGCGTTGCCGATCCGCTCCAGCGGGCCGGTGCCGACCGGACGGCCGGCGGCGTAGAGGTCCGACTGGTACGCGGTCTGCCAGACCTGCATCGGGTGGACGCGGGTGGGCTCTTCGGAGGTGGCCCTGAAGACGACCAGCGTGCCGTCGTCGAACAGCGAGTAGCCGTGGCAGGAGAGCGGATTCGCCACCTGCTTGCGGATCACGTTGTACGGCAGCAGCAGCGAGCGCCCCTCGGCGCGGGCGTGGAAGACGTACAGCACGTCCTCGCCGTTGGGGGAGCGGATGACCCGCTCGAACTCCAGCTCGGACACGTCGGTGTCGAAGGTCTTGCTGACCCCGGTGGACAGGTAGTAGCCGCCGGGGAAGATGATCCCCTGGTCCTCGGGCAGGCGCTGGCAGGCCTGCCCGATGCCGTCGAGGCGGACCACGCCCTTGGTCCGGGTGTTGAAGACCAGGTACCGCCACTCGGGCTCCTTGTACGGCCGGATCCGGAGCAGGATCAGCGGGCCGATCCTGGCGTGCTGGACCTCCGCGTCGGCGAGGCTCTGCAGCGGCTCGGTGACGGGCTCGCGGTAGATGCCCTCACCGGACTCGGTGTTGTTCTCGATCTTGATGGTGAGGTCGCCGCCGACGGTCTCGACGAACACCTCGCCCTGGATCGAGATGTGCGGGTGGCGGCCGAGCACGTGGTCGTCGCGGGTGGCGGGGGTCCACTCGAAGTCGTGTGAGGGCGGGAACGTGTGGTCGCGCTCCCCCCGGTCGTCGATGTAGGTGAGCGTGCCGTCCACCCCGACCTGCCAGCGCAGCACCCGGGTGTCCTGCGGGCCGGTCTGGAAGACGGCCAGCAGCTTGCCCTCGACCCGGCGGAGCTGGAGCAGCCGGGTCTCCCGGTAGTACCGGTAGAGCTCGGCGAAGTCCCGCTCGAAGCGCGGGTCACGGAACATCGGCGCCGGGTCGAACCGGAACGCGTCCGCCGTGTCCCGTACGAACGTGTGCATGGAGAAGACGTCCGCGACGGCCGTCTCCGGCTTCAGCCCGATGAACACGTTGTAGCCGAAGAGCATGAGCCCGCCGACCGAGACGATGTCGCGCGGCACGCAGTTGTTCTCGGTGCGTATCCGCTCGGTGCCGATCAGGCGCAGCTCGGCTCCGCCGAACACCGCCAGGCGTTCGGCGTTGAGCGCGTCGGACCGCCTGGCCAGCTCGGCGGCCTGTTCGGCCAGCCGGGCGCGGAGCACCTCGTAGGTGCCCGCGTCCAGCCCGGCCCCCTCCGCGCCGGGGGCGTCGGTGACGGCCTCCGCCGTGGAGGACGTCACTTGCCGGCGGAGTTGAGCGCGGCGACCGGGACCTCGGTGGTGGTGGCCGCGGCCTGGGCCTCGCTCAGCAGGCCGCGGAGCCGGTCGGCGTCGGGGCCGCCGTCCTTGATCAGTTTCACCAGCAGCGCGGACAGCGAGAGGTTCCGCACGTCGGCGGTGTCGATCGAGCCGAGGACCCTGCTCAGGTCGGCGGGGAGGCTCGCCGAGCCGTTCAGGTAGGGCTCGGCCAGCGTGCGGGCGACGTCGGAGTGCTCCATGAAGCCGTCCACCGCCTTGCCCATGGTGATCGAGCTCATCAGCTTGTCGAAGAACACGCTGTCGCCGCCGACGATGTCGATGTTGGCCTTGGACAGGCCGGCGGAGACCACGGAGGCCTGTGCCTCGGCGATCTTGAGCTGCACGTTCACCCCGGCGAGGCGGATCTCCTTCTCGGCCTCCAGCCGCAGGCGGTACTCCTCGTGGGCGCGGGTCGCGTCGGTGAGCGCGGCCATCGCCGCGGCCTTCTCGGTGAGACCCTCGGCCTCGGCCTTGAGCTTCTCGCCGACCGTCGCGGCGGCGGCCAGTGCCATGGCCTGCTCGCCCTCGGCCTCCGCCTTCAGCTTCTCGCGCACCGCGGTGGCCACGGCGTGCGCCTTGGCCTGCTCGCCCTCGGCGACGGCCAGTGCCTTCTCCCGCTCGACGGAGGCCTCGGCGCGGCCGACCTTCTCGATCGCCGCGGCGTCCCGCTCGCGCACCTGCACCTCGGCCAGGCCGGGAGCGGCGGTCTCGGCCTGGATGCCCTCGGCCAGACGGATCTTGGCGCGGGCGTCGAGCTCGGCGGCCTGCTGCCGGGACTCGGCCAGCACCAGCGCCTCGCGGGCCCGGTGCTTGGACGCCGCCTCGGAGGCCTCGGCCGCCTTGATGTCCTTGACCAGGCTCTCCTGCGCCTCGGCCTCGGCCTGGATGATCACGGCCTGGCGGGTCCGCTCGGCCTCCTCGACCACCCGCAGGCGCTTGATGCTCTCCTCCTGCTCGGCGACGGTCTTCTCCACCACGATCCGCTCGCGGATCACCTCGGCGATGGAGCGCTTCTCGCCCTCCAGCTCCTTGTCCTTGGAGATGCGCGACAGCTCGGTCTCGCGCTCGCGGGCGATGACCTCCAGCAGACGGTCCTTCTCGATCCGCTCGGTCTCGATGGCGAGGACCCGCTCACGGTTCTTCGCCGCCACCGCGATCTCGCGGGCCTGGTTCTCCTGCTGGATGCCGAGCTGCTCGTCGGTACGGAGATTCGCGGCGTGCGCCTTGAGCCGCTCCTCGGCCTGGACCTTGGCGGTCTCCGCCTCCTCGCGGGCACGCATGGTCTCGACCTCGCGCTTCTGCTTGATCTCCGCGTCGGCCTGGCGGCGCTCAAGTTCCAGGATGGCCTCCCGCGCGTCCACGTTCTGGCGGGTGATCTCCTTCTCCTCGCGACGCTGGAACTCGTTGGTCCGTACGTGCTCGATGGCGGTCAGCTCGGTGATCTTCCTGATGCCCTGCGCGTCGAGGATGTTGTTCCGGTCGAGGGACATCAGCGAGGTCTGCTCGAGGTAGTCGATGGCCGCGTCCTCAAGGCTGTAGCCGTTGAGGTCGGTGCCGATGACCTGGATGATCTGGTCGCGGAACCGGTCACGCTGGGTGTAGAGGTCCACGAAGTCGAGCTGCTTGCCGACCGTCTTGAGCGCCTCGGAGAACTTGGCGTTGAACAGCTCCTGCAGCGTTTCCTGGTCGCTCGCGCGGGCGGTGCCGATGGCCTGGGCGACCTTCACCACGTCCTCGACGGTCTTGTTGACCCGGACGAAGAAGGTGATGCGGATGTCGGCCCGGATGTTGTCGCGGCAGATCAGGCCCTCACGGCCGGTCCGGGCGATCTCGATGGTCTTCACCGAGATGTCCATCAGCTCCGACTTGTGGAAGATGGGCAGCACGATGGCCCCGGTGAAGGTGACGTCCACCTTGTTGATCTTCGAGATGATCAGGGCCTTACCCTGCTCGACCTTGTTGAACAGGCGGCTGATCATGATGAGCAGGCCGACGACGGCGAGGAGGACGACGGCGAGGAGGATGCCGAGTCCAGTGGAGATGACGTCCAAAATGGTCCCTCGGTTAAATAGGACGATCAGGGTCGAGTTCCGCGGCGTACGGCATCACCCAGAAGAACTCGCCGGGGGAGTCATAGGCGAATATCAGGGCGGTGCTTCCGGCGGCGAAGACGTCGTCGCCGGTCTGACGCACTTGAACGAGAGCGGAGGAGCCGTCCGGAGCGGTGACCTCGGCCTGGCCGAAGTCACTGCCGACCCGGCTTGTGCGGATGACGCACGCACGGCCCACGAAGTCGGCGCGGGAGGGGACGCGCTCCTTCGGGATGAGACGTCGCAGCGGCAGCACGATGAGACGCGTGCACGCCCAGGCGCAGACCAGCGCCGCGACCAGTACCGCCACCAGGGCGGGGGTGCCGGTGAACAGTGTGCCGCCCACGAGGCTCGCGAACCAGGCGACGACGACCAGCAGTGAGATGACCAGTGCAGCCGGGACCCCGCCGAGTCCCAGACCGCTCAGGAAGCCGGTGGCCCCCGAGGCTTCGGAGCCGTCGCCGTCGCCGTCACCGTCGAACCCGAACACGCCGAACACGACGAGCACCCAGTACGCGATGATCACCAGGAGCAGGAACGTGAACAGGACGGTCGGAAAAGACAGCGTGGCATCGACGAACTGGCCCATTGGTGTGTGAGGTCCCCCTGCTGGCGTACCGGACCGCGCTCCCCCGAGCGCGTGTTGGTGACTATATACAGGTAAAGATTGGTTAAAGGGAATAGTTCCCAAATTGGAAAAATATCCGTATTAACTGCTCCACCTGCGGGTTCCCGGGGGCTGTGCGCGCGGCGGCGCGGGGTCGTCCGAGGGCATGAGGAAACCGAGGAGCGCAGGCGTGGCCTCGCGTCCTCGGCGTGATCCCGAGAGATCAGGCGGGCCGGGTGATCATGTAGGCGAGACCGACGAGAATCACGACGGGGATGAGCCACACGACGGCCTCGATGGCGAATTCCTTGTACACGGGGGACATCCCTCCGAAAGGTGGGTCGGCGAGGAACGTGGGTTTCCGACGATAACCGCTGTCCCCCGGCTGTGACCAGGGCTCACCGGGCAGCGGGCAGCGGCCGGGGCATCCCGGCGTGCCGTGACCTGTCCGCATGAGCGGTGGCCGGCCACGAGCGGGCGGCTTCCGCGAGCCTCTGTAAGCCTCTGTGAGCGCTTATGAGGGGACGGCCGAACCGACCACCACGGGATTGTCGGTGATCTCCCCCTCGACCACGTCGGCGACCACGCAGGTGATGTTGTCGGGTCCTCCCGCCTCGCAGGCGAGCGCGATCAGCTGCCGGGTGACCTCCTGAAGGTCGTCGACCTCGGCGAGCACCTGGCGAAGCCGCTCGGCCTCGACCACCCCTGACAGCCCGTCGGAACAGAGCAGGTAGCGGTCACCGACCTCGGCGTCCCGCAGGGAGAGGTCGAGTTCGAGGTTCTCGTTGCCGTCGAGGACCTGCAGCAGGATCGACCGGTGCGGGTGGCGGGCGGCCTCCTCCGCGGTGATCCGGCCGTCGTCCATCAGCGTCTGGACCAGGGTGTGGTCGTAGGTGATCTGATAGAGATCGCCGTTGCGGAGCAGGTAGGCGCGGGAGTCGCCGATGTGGGCCAGGGCGACGCGCGAGCCGTTCCAGAGCATCAGGGTCAGAGTGGTCCCCATGCCGGTGAGTGACGGGTCTTCGGCGACCAGCTCGCGCAGGCGCTGGTTGGCCTTGCGGACCCCGGCCTCGGCGGCGGCGGCGAGGTCGCCCGGGCACTCCTGGTCCAGGGACGCCACGGTGGCGATGGCCGCCGAGCTGGCGACCTCACCACCCACGTGACCGCCCATTCCGTCGGCGACGGCCAGGAGCCGCGCACCCGCGTAGGCGGCGTCCTCGTTGCCTTGCCGGATCCGGCCGACGTCGGACCCTGCCGTATAGCGCAGCGTGATCATCTGCACATCACTAGATCGTCGAGTTGCACGAGCTGAGCCGCTTTCGGACAGTTGGGATGGGCCTATGGCGAACCGAGATGTTCCACGATCCACTTAACACCATGGTGGCGCAAGCGGCCTGGGGAAGTGTTGCCACATCTGTTGACACCGGTGGTGGCGCGTAAGCTGTTTCAGTGGCCGCTCAGTGCCTCCTCAGTGCCCCCCGCACTGTGCCCGGAGTTCCCCACTTTACGCACCGCTAGGAGATCAGGAATGACCGCGATCATGCAGGAGGCGGCACGTCGCCGCACGTTCGCGGTGATCAGCCACCCCGACGCGGGCAAGTCGACCATGACCGAGGCACTGGCGCTGCACGCCTCCGCGATCAGCCAGGCGGGCGCGGTGCACGGCAAGTCCGGACGGCGCGGGGTGACCTCCGACTGGATGGAGATGGAGAAGGCCCGAGGCATCTCCATCACCTCCGCCGCGCTCAGGTTCGAATACCGCGGCCACATGTTCAACCTGGTCGACACTCCCGGCCACGCGGACTTCTCCGAGGACACCTACCGGGTGCTGGCCGCCGTCGACTGCGCGGTCATGCTGCTCGACGCGGCCAAGGGCATGGAGCCGCAGACGCTGAAGCTGTTCGAGGTGTGCCGGCACCGCCGCATCCCCGTCATCACGTTCGTCAACAAGTGGGACCGGCCGGGCCGCGAGGCCCTGGAACTGCTGGACGAGATCGAGGAGAAGACCGGTCTGAAGCCCACGCCGATCACCTGGCCGATCGGCACCGGCGGCTTCTTCCACGGGGTGGCCGACCGCACCGCCGACCGGATCGTCCGCTACACCCGCACCCCCGGCGGTGCCACCAAGGCCATCGAGACCGACCTGAGCGCCGAGCAGGCCCTGATCGAGCTGGCCGGCGACTGGGAGCGGGCCAAGGACGAGATCGACCTGCTCTCCGCGATCGGCGCCGACCACGACCAGAAGACCTTCGAGGCGCACGAGTCCACCCCGGTGCTGTTCGGGGCCGCGCTGTCCAACTTCGGCGTCGGCCGCCTGCTGGACGCCATGGTCGACATCGCTCCCGCTCCCGCGCCCCGGCCGGACGTCGACGACGACCCGCGCCCGCTGGAGGAGCCGTTCTCCGGCCTGGTCTTCAAGGTGCAGGCCAACATGGACCCCTCGCACCGCGACCGGATCGCCTTCGTCCGGGTCTGCTCGGGCAGGTTCGAGCGCGGCATGGTGCTCGTCCACGCGGCCACCGCCCGCCCGTTCGCCACCAAGTACGCCCAGTCGGTCTTCGGGCAGGAACGCGCCACGATCGACGAGGCGTACCCCGGCGACGTGGTCGGACTGGTGAACGCCAGCGCCCTGCGTCCGGGCGACACGCTGTACGACGGCTCGCCCGTCGAGTTCCCCCGAATTCCGAGCTTCGCCCCCGAGCACTTCTCCACGGCAAGGGTCCGCGACTCCAGCCGTTCCAAGCAGTTCCGCAAGGGCATCGAGCAGCTCGACGCCGAGGGCGTGGTCCAGGTGCTCCGCTCCGACGTCAGAGGCGACCAGTCGCCGGTGCTCGCCGCGGTGGGTCCGATGCAGTTCGACGTGGTCAAGCACCGGATGGCCACCGAGTTCAACACCGAGATCCTGATGGACCGGCTCGACTTCGGCATCGCCAGGCTCACCGACGCCGAGTCGGCGCCGATCCTGGCCCGCCAGCGCGGGGTGGAGGTCTTCACCCGCTCGCTGGACGGGGTCCTGCTGGCGCTGTTCACCGACGAGTGGCGGATGCGCGGCGTCATGCGCGACCACCCTGACCTGGTGCTGAACGCCCTGCTCGCGGACACTCGCGGCTGACCGGCTCGGGTACGGCCTTTTGACCGGCCGTACCCGGTTGGTTTACCTGCCATTTGTGGTGAAATTTGTCGCCATGAGTGCGACTAAATGGGGAATCCTGGCGACCGGTGGCATTGCCGCCACCTTCACCGAAGACCTGAAGCTTTTGCCGGACGCCGAGGTGGTCGCGGTCGGATCGAGGTCGGAGGAGTCCGCGCGGGCCTTCGCCGACCGGTACGGCATCCCCCGGGCCCATGGCAGCTGGGCCGAGCTGGCCGCCGACCCGGACGTGGACATCATCTACGTGGCCAACACCCAGAACGCCCACTACGCCGCGGTACGGACCTGTCTGGAGGCGGGCAAGGCCGTACTGTGCGAGAAGGCGTTCACCCTGAACCGGGCCGAGGCCGCCAAGCTGGTCGACCTCGCGCGGGAGCGGGGCCTGTTCCTGATGGAGGCCATGTGGATGCGCTGCGTCCCGGGCATCCGCAAGCTCGTGGAGCTGGTCGAGGGCGGGGCCGTCGGCCCGGTCGACTCCGTGCACGCCGACTTCTCGATCTCCGTCTCCGTCGAGCCCGACCACCGGCTCCGCGACCCGAAGCTGGGCGGCGGCGCCCTGCTCGACCTGGGCGTCTACCCGATCTCCTTCGCCCACCTCGTGCTCGGTGTCCCCGCCGGGGTGCGGTCCTGGGCGCGGCTGACCCCCGAGGGCGTGGACGAGAACACCGGCGTGCTGCTCGGTTACGACAGCGGAGCCGTCGCCCTGCTCTCCTGCGGTATCACCGCGAGCAGCCCGGTCACCGCGTCGATCTCCGGTCCGCTCGGCCGGATCGAGCTGCCGAATCCGTTCTTCCGTCCCGACACCTTCGTCCTGCACCGCATGGGCGGTGAGCCGGAGACCTTCCACGTTCCCTTCGAGGGGACCGGCATGCTGCACGAGGCGGCCGAGGCCATGCGCTGCCTGCGCGAGGGGCTGCTGGAGAGCCCGCTGGTGCCGTGGCAGGCGACGTTGGACGTGATGGGGATCCTGGACGAGGTCCGCGCGCAGGTGGGTGTCCGGTTTCCCGGTGAATGACTGATCTGGAGCTTTCTAGCGAGGGCCTGGGGGTTCTCCAGGTGCGGGTTTTGCGCTGTGTGCTGCGCGGGTTGTTCGCTGTGCCCGCTGCGGTGGGCGGGTGTTCCGGCCGGCCGTCTTGGTTGCCGTCTGGTGATTTCGGCCTCCGGCCTGCTCGGGCGTGGTGGTTGCGGGC